>NZ_JAUBQQ010000115.1:0-8214 GCF_036701335.1 Microcoleus sp. Pol12B5
GATATGCCACCCTGTTGTACGTCGCTTTGATGTGTAAATAATCGGCAGTATTCGTCCCTGCTCGTACCCGATTGCAATTGCTCAACCAAGGGCGTTGAGTCCATCTGTCCCAACCCCTCCTGGCAATCCTCCAAATATTGCCTTCGGAATCGATCTCCAGTTCCTTGTTTAAAATCGCCTGATAGATAACTTCTTCGTGATGCTTGACGTATGGCATGATTCAGAAACTCCAATAAATCAATCTTTTCTAACAACGGCTCACAGCTTAAGAACCGAACTACTGCCGGAGTATTTAATAGGTGCGGGATGCGCTGGTCTACCACTTCTTGATTCTCAATCGATGTTCCCACCCATACGTTAGGCAACGGCCAACAACTTAAGCAGTTTAAATTCATAAGATCGGATGCTTTTTTTGTGACTCGATGAATTGTTGCCGGATCTGATAAATAGTGCTGCATCCGTTGTGGTCGTTTTGTTAAAATCTGAAAAGTGTGCTGTTGAGCTAACAACATAAAAACAAAAGCTTTGTCAATCCACTCATCGGGAACCCACTCTCCAAAAAGGTCAGTCATGGAGCACAGAAAAACTTTTTTACCTGATCGCATCCTAAGTAATTTTTCCATAACCACATCGTCAAAAATCAAGTTTTTCGGCGCTTTGCCGGCGTAGGGCAAATGACTAGCAAAGCTAAAGTAACTACTTTGGTTTTGCGCTTCAGGAAAACAATGCAGACAGCCAAGAGAAACTTTGTTGCAAAAATGTCCGCCGTTGCTGCCATCTTCGCGCACTATATGAATGGGATTAGCTGTGATATCAGTCCAATGAATTAAGCTCATTTTAGGTTTCCTCTTGTTGGTCTTAGTTAAAAGTTATGCAGGTTTGTCAGTGCCAAGCAATTTCTGCAAATCTTTGAGCGTCTGCCGCTTCCCCGAAGGATTTGCTAACTTATTAATGCGGGGTATTTCTTCCTTGACTCGCTCGAATGTCGGGGCTTCATCTGGGGTTCTGTAAAACAGTGGAATGTCATCTTTTGACAGCGACACAATTCTGGTCAATCCGCTGGTGTTAGATTTATCCCAACAGTAGATATTTGTCGGACATTGATCTGTTGCCCATTTTCCCTTGGCTGATTTTGTGTAACAAAACCGGGGAACGTTTAGGATGGTTGTCGGTGGGTGATGCTTGATGAAATCAACCCGATCGGCGCAAACTTCAAACCAATTTAACCTGAGTACCATTACCACCCCCCGCCGTGCGTGTTGATATGCGTTTTGCACGATCGGTGCGCTCAAATCACTGTATGGTGGGTTACTAAAAATCCAGTCAGCTTGAGGCAGTGTTTTCCAGTGTTCCGGTTGTGTCGCGTCGCCGTGGTAGTCGGCGGGTTTGGCTGGGTCAATGTCATTGAGCCAAACATTGAAGCCCGCTTCTGTCATGATTGAGGCGATCGCGCCATGACCCGCGCAAGGTTCCCCGATCATACCGGAGAAAGGAATGTGAGCTAAGGCTAATAAGGTTAGCCATGCGGGAGTTTCGTAGAAATCAAGCTCGTGTCTTCCTGATGCTTGATTAGCCTTATTTTGTGTCACGTACATTCTGCAAACTCCAATTGCAATTGACCAGGACTATAGGATTGCTCAAAAATTAAAGCGTCTAGAAATTGTTGAGCAAGTTTAAGTACGTTATCGCCCAAAGATTGTGCTGTACAATCTAAATTCAATAAATTTATTGATTCAGATTCATAAGCTTCTTCTCCTTTGCAGATCAATATTGTTTGCGTATCGTCATCATAATAGATGAAAAACTCTTGATATTTCGCTACAAATTCAAGGGTTAGATTGTCTACAAAATCAGCAACAAATTTCTTGGTAGTGAATTCAAAATCTAAACAGTCATTTTCCGAACCCAAGAAATAACTCAGCAAGCAAAAAGTTGCATCGGTTGGTGTAAACATTGGAACAGAATGGAACCAGTCAAGATGACTTTCGAGTGCGCGAACTTTTGCTTGTACCTTTTCTAACTTTTTGGGGCTCATTTTTGGTTCTGTTGGCTTCAAATTGTTGGCTGTCCGATCGCCCCATTGAACGGGAGCGGTATTCATCACTTGTGACCATTTGTAAGTATCGTTCAGCTAGTGCAGGGCCACTTTTTGGGTAGTCTGCCAAAAAATACGCGACTTGCTCTTGTACGCCATCTGGCAGGTTGTTGGGGACTTCAATAGTTGGGTATTGCATGGTTGTGAAGTGCGATCGGCTAGGTAGCAATTAACCACCTAGCCTTGGGTTGGAACTAGCTAGCGGACGGTAGGGCTCTGACATCTAGAGCATCGTCAACGGCGGCAAACGCTGGTTGGGAGTAAGCGTCACCACGCATAATGTATGCAGCTTCTTGTGGCGATAGATTGTCCAAGCACTGCATAGCCTTAGTACCATCCCAATCAACCATTTTTGACTGGCAACTAGCATCAGATAAAATTGCTGCGGCTTGCTCGATAATCGCCCAATCTTTTCGCTCTTGCCACGACCATTTCAAGCTGTAGTAATTAATGGGTTTTACTAATCCACTGTCGTCTGGCTTTTGACCCGAATGCTTGGCGAATTCAGGAATAAACAGCCCTGTTGCAGGCTCAACTCCGCGAGACTGAACTGATGCTACCAAGCGGTTAAAATCGTTCAAGCTACGGTTTTTGATGTATGTAACCATCACTGTTCCTTGGGGTAACTCACCGCTTTCTGCAATGAACCAAAGCTGACCCCATAAAGTATTTGACGTTTGACCTAAATCACCAAAGAACTTAGAGAACTTGAGGATTGTCATTGAACACTTAGAGCCGTAGTCCGTGTCACCGATCGCCCACTGACCGGATTGGCAATTGTTGCGAACTGCGATCGGAATTTCGGGGACTAAAAGCTCGTTAGCGGCTTTTGCACCAAATACGGAAAATGCGGGGCGTTGTTGTGTTTCGGCTTGCTTAGTCATGATTGTTTTTGAGTTAGTTAATTTGGTTGATTTGTTTTGGTTTTGTTGGCGGTTCTGTTCAGCCGTACCGCAGATTGGCGATCGCAATAATTACTGCTGTCCGTAAACTTCATTAAGAAGTAAGTCAGCGTAACTTAAAGCTTCTGAAATAATTTGCGTTTGCGTGTTGCGATTGTCCAGCACCTCTTGTACTGAAGTTAGAACATCATGGTCGTTTGCTGCGATGGACATGGCAGTGGTGTAAGCCATAGCGTCAGCTTGAATTAGCGCTGTTAATATCGGTGTCGCAACAGATAGGCGCAGTTGCCTTTTTTGGTGTTCGGCGAACATTGCCACTGCTTCTTGGGAATCCTTAACTTCTTGTTTTGCTTGTTCCGCTTGGCTGGTGGATGTTGATTGCAATTTTTGTTTGATTTGGCTTTCAATTGTGGACTCAATACTTTCCACAATGCTTTCTACTTCCGCTTGGTTGTCCGAGTTCCAGTGCAGGTCGGTTTGCTCCCAGAGGGTTTTGATGTAATGAAGTAAAGTGTCTGCGGCGTAGCCCATAGTTTGCGTGGTTAAGTTAATTTATTTTGGTTTCACCAGCCGTTTTACCGTTCCCGCTGGCCCTGAACAATGGTATTTATTTGATGCAAGATGTTTGCTTTTGCGTTTGTTTGCTTGCAGCAATGCGGTCAAGATATTTGCAAGCTAGCTCTTGTGAAAAGAACGGATGCCCAGTCACCCCTGTCGACGACCACGCCCACCAGCGACCGTCGCACTCTTGGCGGATGCGACCGATGCCGTTGTAGTCCTCGGTGTCGCGCTCAAAGTTGGTCGATAACTTAAAAACGAGAGGGTTAAACGTGCGACCAAGGTTCATTGCTTCGCGGACTTGGCGGTGTCGAATGTTGGGGTGCTTAGTTTCGCTAGCAGTAAACTCGTTGGAGAGCGCGATAAAAATTTCGTCATTGCGGATGTAAAATTGTCGAGTTGCGCCCTTCTTTCCGACAATCACCCCTCGCAGCAGCGGCGTCGCCCAGTGAATTGTGCCTTCGGGTTCCGGCTCAGATTGTTTTGCTGGCTGTTCTGGTTCGTCGTCACAGGTAGGTAAAATACTTGGATCGAAAGCTGTAATTTTAAACAAGCTCAATACGTCTGTTTTAAGTTCTTTCATTTGTGTTTCTAGTTGTTGGATTACTGGAGAAGGTTGTGGTTCGGGTTTGGGTTGACCGTAATATTTGATGTCTGCTTCAATCTGCCGTAAATGAGCGTAGGCGATTGCCTCTTCTTCTGAACCAATCACAGTTCGCTCAATAGCCAATTGAGCCTCCATTTCTAATTGCGGCAGATAAGCTATATCGTTGAATTTGCGATCGCCTTCGCTCTCCCTCGTAAAAGCTGTCATGAAATTATCGTCAGCCTTTGGCTTTGTCGCATGGGGTATAGATGCGATCGTAGCCTCCGGTAAAGCGGTCAATGCCGTCACCCGCCCGCGTCCGCGTCCGTTGTCACCTCGATTTGGAGGTGCGTCGTCGGTTGTTGTAGCGACGGTTCCGGGTGTTACAGGTTCGGTGATTGTCGGTTGAGCGACAGGAGCGCAGCGATCGCACTCACAGAGTCCGTAGGTAGCACTTGAGAACGAATGCTGACCGTTGAAAATATCAGCGCGGTAACGGAAAGGATGGTTGAAAGTTTTGGGTGCTTTGACTTGGTGCAGTTCGGGTTGGATTACGGTGATTTCTTTGAAGGTTGGCGCGGGTGTTTCTTTCGGTTGAGTGATCGGCGCTTCTACTTCTGTGGCAGGCTTGATCGTTTCGGTTTCGGGTTGAGCCTTAGCTACTGCGTCGTAGCAATCGGTTTTGGCTTCCCAGTGACCTCTAGTAACAGAGTTTGTTACCTTAGCGCCGCATTCGTAGCGGTTGTCGTCGAGCAAGATGGCAAAAGGACAAGTGGCGCAGGTCAGCGGGGTTACTGTGTGTTCTGGTTCTACTACGGGCTGCGGCATCGCTGCTACGATGCGCTTTTGGTAATCGCGGCGGCTGCGGGTGGTGGCGGTGGCTTTGAGTCCGAGAGAAGCGTGGATCTTCTGGATTTCGTTCCAGGTTAGGGCGTCGAGCGATTTTTGAGTGTGGAGTGGTAACATGGTGGTGTCTCACTGTAATGGTGGGCGATAAGCGGGCGGTCAGTGCAACTTTCTCAGGGGAACGCTGACCGCCTTTGCTATATTTCTAGTATGCAACCTTTAGTTGCACTTGTCAACCCCCAGTTGCAAGATTCTTTGAGACTCAAGGCAAAGTAATTCTGGGAACGAAACATCAAGGACTTGGCACAAACCTTGAATTAACTCAGGGGAAGCTCCCTTGACTTCGGGATCTGTCTCCATACGGTGCAAGTATTGCCGAGATACTGGAACCCCAGCCTCGGCTAACTTTCGCGCCAATTCCGTAAGCTTGACATCTCCCCGCAATCTTCTTAACTGGCGCTGTCTCGCCTCAGTCCAGCGAACTGACAAAATTTCACTTAGGGGTAGCATAACTATTTCTTTGATATCAGTATTTTCCATATTATTGCAACTAAAGGTTGACAAGTCAAGCAAAAAAGGGCTAGATTAGTACGTGTCAAGTAAAACCAACAAACCTCTGGATATTTACGCATCACAGAGGTTTTTAAAGTTGTTACTTGGAGTTTTGAACTAACAAATTTACGTTCACCGTCTGCGTGACGACCAGTAAAGTGCCGCAGCCGGAGGGGCAATCAAACCGGTAAAACCTAGAATTACCCGCCACTCAATATGATCCTCATCCGCAAACTGCGCCAACAAAAGCGCCAGAAACAAGCCCACAATGCACGACCCTAGCAAAATCAGGGCATCAGTTCCTTGAATTTGACTAGAGCGTTTGCCAGCAATGGGGGCTCCGCAGTGAGGACAAGCAGCAGCGGTGGTAGCAACTTTAGCTTTGCATTCGGGGCAATTAATTAAAGCCATAAGGTTTTCTCAGGGAATTTATCTGTTTTCAGTTTCTCAAACAAAGGAGTCAATTATGAACGCGATCGCAACTGAAATTTTGCTCGAATCCAAAACAGCCCGCGACGGACAGTTAACCCAAGTCAGCCATGAAGCGGCATCTGATGTACTCAGTAAAGCTAAAGCTTTGGTTTTTGCCTTGTGGCAGGGAACCGGTGCGGCTACTACCGAACAAATGGCCGAATACTACGATGTGCCAAGCGCCACGTTAAGACAATTATTTAAACGTCACCGCGACGAACTCGACTCTGATGGGGTGAAAGTATTGCGAGGTAAAGCTTTGAATGAAGTGAGTGACATGATGTCACTCACTTCCACGGCTAGCAATATCACCATCTGGACACCTCGCGCCGCCCTCCGTTTAGGAATGCTGCTGCGGGACTCCGATGTTGCCAAACAAGTTCGGACTGTGTTGCTGGATGTGGCTGAAGGCGATCGCATGGATCGCTCAACAACCTCGCAACCGCTACCCCCACAGTCATCACTTGACGTACTTGCTCAAAGTCTTCAGGCGCTTACTCAGGTTGCTCAGTCAATGGCGGAAGTAGAGCGACGGCAACGAGAACAGGAAGTAATTCTGACTCAACTGGTAGCTGGCAAAGAACAAGCCGAAGCGGAATTAGCAGCGCTGCCACTTTCACAGGAATCGCCCGCCGACATTCCAGCCAGAGGCCGCACCAATATGATCGTCCGCAACTACGCTCAGCGGAACAGCATTTCCTACCCGGCTATCTGGAGCAAACTTTACTTAGAACTTTACTATCGGTACAAGTTTGATGTGAAATCTCGGTGCCGGCGCAGCGGCCGCAAGCCGCTAGACCAAATAGAAGTTGATGGAATGTTGGAGGCTTTGTACGCGATCGCATCTGAAGTTCTGGCTTAGGCATAGACTTTTAGTGTGTCAACCAAGCCGAGGCAAACAAAATGCACAACAAACTAATCCAAATAATCACAGTCGCAGCCTTAAGCCTTGCCACTGCGGCACCGGTTCAAGCTCAACAGCCACAATGGGTAGAAATAGCTCAAACAGGAGGCGGCGATCGAGTCTTTTTCGACACCGCATCCCAAGTCCGACTATTCGACGCCGGAGTCAAGCAAAATACTTTTCGCACCGTGACCCTAGCCACTGTTCCCGGAAGGCGGTCTTTGCGATCGCGATATCAAGCCGATTGTTTCAAGGGAACTCTGGCATTGCGGGGACTCGAACTGGTGAACGCCCAAGGGACTCCGATCCGGGAAGTTCCCTTAGAGCGCGCGGACAAAGACCCGATCGTACCCGCGAAAGATACGATCGCAGCGGACATCTGGCAGTATGCGTGTTCTCAGTTTTAACGCTCCTCAAAGCAATCAACCCCGAACAGTAGAAATGATCGGGGTTGATAAATGGCAAGTTCGCAAATCCTACTCTTGAACTTTTCCAAAAATACAATACCATGCCATCGCAATTTTTACTCGAAGAAAATTCAATCCCGCTACCGCGAATGCTCGCCACTGCGATCGGACTTGAAGAAGCGGCCGTGCTGCAACAACTCTACTACTGCCTGCAAAACCCGAAACTGACGGGGACGCAAGCCAACGGGCAAAAGTGGATCAGAAATCCGATCAGATGCCGGGACTCAGAAAAACAGCAACGGGCGGAAGAACACGGTAAGGCGATCGACTGGTTGAGCAATTTCCCTTTCTTGTCTCCACACAAAATCAGAAGGATATTCGCCAAATTGGAACAGCTAGGTTTGGTCATCAGTACCAAGCTGAGGGCCGCAAAATGGGATCAATGTAAGTATTACTCCATCAACCAAGATAAGCTAACTGAGCTGCTGAAAAGCCTGTCACTACCGATTTGTCATTTTTCGACAAATCGATTTATCGAAACTGAACACATCGATTTGTCGTCTGTCCGCAAATCATATCAAATATACAATTCAACTATTCCTCTTCAAAATATAGAGAGAGAGCCGGGTGCGGAAAATAAAAACTGGGAGGAAGAAAAAGAAGCGAGCGAAGGCTTAACACTCCGTTTGGATAAAGAGCAAGAATTTGGCACAAGGGCAGGGGTTACTCGATCGGATAAAAGTTCCGCCACCGTCGCGTTCGGTTTTGAGCCGATCGCACCCAACGACTTGCGAGAATTCCAGTCCCAGTTAGAAGATTTGGGCAAACGACTGGGGCGTAAATCTCCGGTTGCTTGGGCGTTTACGATCGTCAAAAACCTGAGCACTGGTAAA
>NZ_JAUBQQ010000160.1:0-1547 GCF_036701335.1 Microcoleus sp. Pol12B5
GACGACACAGTATTAGGTGAAGCAGGCAGCGATATCGCTTTCGGCGACCAACAGCGAGATTACATAGCTGCGGGTAAGGGCAACGACATCGTGTACGGCGGCAAACAAACCGATGCCGTATTTGGCGGCAAACAAGACGATCGCATTTTTGGAGATCGCAACTCCGACACATTGTACGGCGATCGCGGTGCCGACACCATAGTCGGCGACAACGGCAACAACATCGACTTAAGCGACAACGACAGCGACCTAATTTTCGGCGGTTCTTCAGGCGACGCCATTGCCGGCACTCAAGGCAATGACACCGTTTACTCCGGCAAAGGCCCTGACATCGCCTATGGTGGCATCGACAACGACCTGATTTGGGGTGACAAAGGCCCGGACACCCTGGACGGCGACAACGGAGACGACTCTTTGTTTGGTGGCCTCCTCAACTCCCTAGACAGTGACCCCGACGGCTTCGATTTGCTGACAGGAGGCGATGGCAACGACTTACTTCACGGCCAAGAACAAGACGACACCTTGCGAGGTGGTAACGGACGGGATTTGCTGTTTGGAGGCAAAGGGGGCGATCATCTTTTCGGCGAAACTGACTCGGATACTCTCTACGGCAATCAAGGTTCCGACACCATCATCGGCGACTACGGCACTGCAGCAGGTAGGACAATTGCGACTGATGAAGGTGATTTAATTTTCGGCAACGACACCGGCGACATCATCGGCGGTGGCAGCGGTAACGATAGCATTTTTGCCGGCAAAGGTAATGACTTAGTTTACGGTGGCAAAGACAACGACCTGATTTGGGGCGAACTCGGTTCCGACACGATTGTCGGCGATGAGGGAGACGATTCGCTTTATGGTGGCTTGCAAAACGAGTTAGTGTCCGATGTAGATGGCCGCGACTTGCTATTTGGCGGAGATGGAAATGATTTTCAGGGTGGCGGTGAAAGTTCCGACTCTCTCGATGGGGGTTCTGGTAACGATACCCTTCGTGGTGGCAAGGATGACGACTTGGTAAATGGAGATGCTGGCGATGATTTGATCTACGGCGATGATGGTAGCGATATTTTGTGTGGCGATGAAGGTAACGATACCATTAGTGGCGATCGTGGGGAAAATCTGCGAGGGGCTGTGGGTGAAGACGGTCAGCAAGACTGTATTAATGGTGGTAGTGGCGATGACCTGTTATATGGCAATGAAGGTCAAGATGCTCTCAATGGTGATGATGGTAATGACACTATTTATGGAGGGAAAGATCGCGATATTCTCAATGGGGGTGCAGGAGATGACTGGCTGTTTGGTGATGGCTCAGATGATACTTTGATTGGGGGTACTGGGAGTGATCGCTTTGTGTTAAGCGCTAATAGTGGTATGGATACTGTGCTCAATTTTTCCGTAGGAACTGATCAGTTTGTTCTGGCTGGTGGCTTGAGTTTTGAGGCTTTGCAAATTAACTTTACTGCGAATGCCACACTGCTGCAAGTTGCTGCGACTGGGGAGGTTTTGGCTCAGGTTTTTGGTGCTGATAATTCTATCACTGCTCTGGA
>NZ_JAUBQQ010000116.1:0-7926 GCF_036701335.1 Microcoleus sp. Pol12B5
TTCATTTTTTTATGGTCACAATCAAGTATTGCATATAATTGTATCATAGTCTTGATAATGATTTAGGATTGCTATATATACCAGTAGTGGTGCGGTGTATGGCAATAGTAATGGAGCCTGGGTGAGTGAACTTTCACCTGTGGCACCAGCTAACAGACATGGAGAGATTTTACATGAGACAGAGCAAGTTTTGCTGTCAGCATCCAGCCAAGACTTAAAAGTATGTATCTTTCGCCTTGGAGCCATTTATGGACCCGATCGCGAGTTCAAGAAACGGTTAAGTAAGGTTGCAGGCACAACTCGCCCAGGCACAGGCAATCACTTCACGAACTGGATTCATCTCGACGACATTGTATCAGCAAGTGAGTTTGCGCTCGCTCGTCAATTACAAGGAGTTTATAACCTAGTGAATGATGTTCCAATTACCGCTCGTGAATTGTTTAAACAAGTGTGCGATCGCTACGAGTTACCTGAAGTAGAATGGGATGGGTCAGATGCCCCACAGCGATCGAATAATCGACGCATATCGAATCAGAAGCTCAAAGCAGAAGGATACCAGATCATTCATCCAGAAGTGGAAATTTGAGCCTGTTAAATGGCGAATACATCAGCCTTTTGATCCGGTTGTTCGTAGATTAAAGTACAGCTTCGCTGTGTATCATTGGTATCTGGGGTCCAACGCATGGAGGCATAAGCTGTTCGACATCTAAACTGCATTAACTAAGTTACCTTTGTTTTTAATCTTTCGATTCCATTTCATAATTAATTCTCCTTCATTTAAAAGTTTATGTAACAGTGATTCTAGTTTTTCAATGGATTCAAATAATCTATTAGCAACATATTCCTTGGCGGAATGCCATACTAATTCAACTAGGTTATAGTCAGGGCTATACTTGGGCAAAAACTCTATGATTAGATTCGGCATCTCTGACGCTATTTTCTGTAAAGTCTCTGCTTTTTTATGAAAACTAGCGTTGTCCAAAATTATCACAAACTTACAGCCCTTATCTTTAAAGTCTTCTGCTAAATTTCCTTGCAATATCCACTCGGCTTTTAAATCTTCATAAAAAGTTTTCAGCACAGCATAAAAATTAGCAGAATTCCCAGATGGAATAAAATCTACCCATCTTTTTGTGTCTGAGTATCTCACTCCACCCATAACATTAATACGACCTTTTCGTCGCTCTCCTCTTTTATTAATTCGAGTCCCCTTTTTACACCAGTTTTTTCTTCTAATTACTCTTAAACTAAATCCGCTTTCGTCCCAAAACCATACCTGCAAAAGGTTTGGAAATTCTTTTTTTATTTTTAAATACTCAGCTAATTTATCTTTAAATAAACCCCTTTCTACGGCATCTTGCTTATCCTTTAAGCTGTATTTAGCCCAAAGGTAAACATACTTTTTTGATTTTAAGATTCTCCTTACTTGGGTACTACTCAGCTCAATTCCTGTCTTCTCTTTTAAATATATTGCAAGTCTAGCTGTTGTCCACCTCCCGAATTCATAGCCATATTTCTCAGGTTCTACTTCAATTGTCTCTAGAAGTAAATCAATGTATTCTTCTGTAGCTTTTCGGTAGTTACCCTTCATCCTATCATCTTTAAAACTATCTAATCGATCCGGATCACCATGAATACTCCAATAAGCTACTTTTGTCAGGGAACATCCAATTAGTTCAGCAGTTTGAGCTTGTGTATTTCCGTTATTGAGTAACAAAAAAATCAAGGCTATGAAGCCGAATATCTGGATGCTCATGCTCTTTTAATGCTTGTTGTAGACTTTTTTTTGTCTCGCAACTGAGAAAGTTTTTAGTAGGCATTGAGTTCTTCTAAATATCATCATATTATACTATGCAAGATGCGTTTTAAATGCTGAACAGCTTAATAGGGAGTGTTGAATCGCTCGCTCGAAAGAACAACCTCTATTGCATCTGGAAATTGGATTTGTAGAAAATCGCCTTGTATTTCACTGGGTTGAGGAGGAACTGGCAGTTGAGCCATCTCATCCAATGAAACATAGGTTCCGCCTGTGGTTTGAGCAGGAAGTTTGAGGCAGTTGACTCGATCGATCCTACAGTGAGTTTGTTGGGACCACCAAGGTTCCGCTACCTCTTCCTTAATCTCTCTGAAGAATGAAAACTTACTTGTTGGGCTGAGGGCTATCTGGGGCAGATGTGTACATTACTACCACACTGGTTCTTTTCCCTGATGCAAGGAGGTAAGGCTCAAAATAGAATCCCTGACCTGTACGATCGTGCCCAACCATTATGTCAGAAGAATGGGGATTAAAAAGCAGAGAAGCATCCGGATCAGCCGGATGGATAATCAGCGGATTACCCAAGGTCAAAACCCATTGTCTCTGCGTTACTGTTTCTGTCATCCGACTCCTGAAGTCGAGGGAATGGGTGACAGTTTGCCTATCGTCAGAAGGAATTAAGCTCCTTACAGAATCAAGAATATCGACAACCTGCCCTGCGGCATCATATCTAACCAATACTCCTTGCCAACGTGCACAGTGATCGGCGATGAAAGTTTCCCACTGCTGTTGAGCAGTTAAAGGTACTTTGGCGGTGATGGACCCTCTGTTCTCTGACATAGGCGTATCCCTGTTTTCCCTATAGATTGTTGTTAATAATTTAGTTTGGCCGATTTAACCTGCTCCTTTATCCTACTCAAGACAGAGCCAGGATTATTTGCAACTGAGACTGGTATCATCGACTTCGACGCCTGTTTAACTGCAACTGACAAACCCTGATGATCTGACGCCGATAATACCTATCTTACTCTCGGACGAAACCATTTGTGCTTCTCCTGATGTAAGATTGCCGCTCGGTTCTCAAATACTATTGTAATTAAGGAAAATCTAATTGTGGCGATCGCCCACTTGCGGATTTAGTTTATGTTGATAGCGACAGGTTTGAAGCTGCCGCTAAAATCAGTATCTAAGCTGATGCAAGATTAATGTTTAATTGATGACTTCAAAATTCACGCACTCAAAACTTAAGACTACTTTAAGCTTGAGTATTTTTAATGAGAGCCACTTCAATTTTGTCACCAGCCTTTTGACTCACTTGTGCGCGCAAACCTGGCCCAAAAAAAGTAGCTATTTTGTCTTGCTTTTCTTCCCAGACTTCGATCGGCATTAGCGGCGAATAAAACTCTAGAATTAACCCATAAGCACCATCAACATCAACTTCCCGCAACCCTTGCAGGAGGGGCCGTTCCTCGTCTGTTGGGGCCAGGCCCAGACGCTCCAAAGCATCATCTAAGTGCGCTTGTTGGCCGTAGCGAAATCGAGTGACATCTTTGCGGACTTGGTTTTGAGTATCTGTGGCCTGACTTTCTCGCAGCAGGAGAACTTCAGCAGAGGTAGGTTCTGTGAAATCCACTGGTTCGAGTTCGGCCGCTTTCAGAGCCAAACCTCCCAGCAACAGCGGAATTCCATAAAAAAAACCGGCTAGGTTCAGGGTAGGTCTGTCTGTGAAGTAGGCTCCGAAACCGACTGCTGCTATAATACCGCCAACAACTAAGGCTAGGTTTGCTAAAGAAATTTTGCGTAACATATTAGTGAGGTAAGTAGTCGGACAGAAATAATATACTTTAATTATTATCTGTCAAAAAGTCTTGAATAAATTTAGTTTTTTTGCCAAAAGACCTGCAAAAACTGCTAGCATCTATGAGCGCGGGAGCGGTGTGCATCCACAGTCTTGTCTCTAGGTTCAGAAGCTTATCCTGCCGGACTCGCCCGGGCACGCCATCGGTAAATATCCGTGTTAATTGCGCGGCGTTGGTTCCAGAAGGCAATCGAGATCGGCAGTATCATCAAAGTATACAGAGTGGCGATCGCGATCGACACTCTTGCCCTTTCAACCATTTTTCGGACATGATTAAAGACGAAGACAAACAAACTGCTGGAGCAAACAAGGCGGTTTTGGAGCAGATTAACTCGCTCAAACGCGAAGATGAAAGGCTTTATAATATCTTAGCGATCGATGTCTGGGCCCTAGCCAAGACAATGGATGAATATCAACCGGGATTTTGGGCTGCTTTTATGAAAAACCGGGAGAAGGCGCTGAAGCGATTTTTAGCTGGAATGATGAAAAATAAACCCGCAGATACCAAACGTCCGCCTTTTTTGCGCTAAAATTTTGCTGAAGTTTGGGGGAATTTTTGATGTACAATCAAACTATAACACAGACCCAAAAACCCTGAGCACGTTCATCACTTCTCATATAAAAACAGTGAAGGATTTGCCCATAAAGGTATGTCGGTGGATTAAGAATCTCCGTCTGTTCGCAGGGGGGAATGTCAAATATTTTTGTTAATACTAGCAAAGGCCAAAAACCATGGATGCACAAACAATCAAAGAGCGCGTAGCACAGATCGAGAGCAAGCGGGAATCCCTCGTGCGGCTGTTAGATCGATCGGACTTGGGAGCCCTGAGAATAGATGTGAGTCAGGCGATCGAAGAAATTGACGATCTCTTAGAAGAATTTAAGCGCACTTTTAACAGTTAGGGTCATTGGGCATTGGGAATGGGGCATGGGACATTGGGCATTGTTGACTGGTGACTGTTGATTAATAGCTAATAACCAATAACAGATAGCTAATAACCAATTCCCCATGCCCCATTCCTAATGATTAATTCATCACCATATCCATCAAAATTTGCTGAGAACTCACTTCCGGGCAATTAGCAGGTGGCCGCCGCTGAGAGTAGTGTCCCCCAGACTGCAAATCCCAAGCTTGGCGGTTGTCAGCCAGCATTACTCCCAAAATTTCTTGTAATTCCTTGGCAATTGTTGGATCTTCCACCTGAACTATGGCCTCAACCCGTCTTGTGAGATTGCGCTGCATCCAGTCAGCAGAACCAATATACACCTCTTCGTCGCCGCCGTTGAAAAAATAAAACATCCGAGAATGCTCTAAAAAGCGGCCGATAATACTGATAACTCTGATATTTTCGCTAACACCCTCAACGCCGGGACGCAAACAACAAATCCCCCGAACAATCAAATCAATTTTAACTCCCGCTTGCGAAGCTTCGTACAAAGCAACAATGATTTGAGGGTCAACTAAAGCATTCATTTTAGCGACAATGCGGCCACAGCTACCGATGCCGCCTTCGGCCTGCAAGCGGCAGAATTCTGCCTCGCGGCGGATTAAAGCTAAAAATTGATCGCGCATATTGACCGGTGCTACCAATAATTTGCGATAAGATACCTGCCGCGAATAACCAGTCAAATAATTAAACAAATCCGTCAAATCCGATCCCAAATCCTCGCGACAACTCAACAAACCCACATCGGTATAGAGTCCGGCTGTTTTAGGATTGTAATTGCCTGTGCCGATGTGGACGTAGCGACGGATGAATTCCTCCTCGCGACGCACTACCATCACAATTTTGGTGTGGGTTTTGAGTCCCACCAAACCGTAAACTACGTGGACTCCCGCTTGTTCTAACTTGCGAGCCCAATTAATATTATTTTCTTCGTCAAACCTAGCCTTAAGCTCTACTAAAACGGCTACCTGCTTGCCGTTTTCCGCTGCTTGAATTAAGGCGCTGACGATCGGCGAATCTCCAGAAGTGCGGTATAAAGTCATCTTAATCGCTAACACGGAGCGATCGTGCGCCGCCTCAGTAATAAACCGCTGCACCGTCGCCGCAAACGAGTGATAGGGATGGTGTAGCATCAAATCCCCCTGCCGGATGACGGTGAAAATATCCTCGCCCTCGTCAGCATCCAACATCAATTTGCCTAAAATCATTGGCGATTCCGAGTTCCGCAAACGGGGCGGCACAACCGGAGTCCAAGGTGGGTCTTTCAGTTCCGGCACGGGCAGCCCCACAAAAGACATCAAATCCTTGAGGCCTAGCAGCCCCTCTACGACGTAAACATCTTGCTCACCGAGATCCAGCTCCTCCATCAGCATATCTCGCAGCGCAGGCGGCATAATCGCTTGAATTTCCATCCGCACCGCAGAACCTCCAAACCGACGCTTGCGGAGTTCCTGTTCTATTGCCAGCAGCAAATCCTCCGCCTCATCTTCCTCCACCGTCAAATCGGAATTGCGAGTAATGCGGAACGGGTGATATTCCTGAATGTCCATCCCCGGAAACAAAGCTTCTAAATTGTGGGCAATCACCTGTTCTAGGGGCACGCCAGTCCAAACCGGAGATTTGCCCCTCTGCTGCCACTGTAAATCCCCCGGTAGTGGCAAAAACCTCGGCAAAACCTGCGGTACTTTGACGCGGGCAAATAATTCTTCCCGCGTGTCGGGATCCCTGACTACTACTGCTAAATTAAGGCTGAGATTGGAAAGGTAGGGGAATGGGTGGCTGGGGTCAACTGCTAGGGGAGTGAGTACGGGAAATACTTGTTCTTTGAAGTAGCGATGCAAGTAATTGCGCTGTTCTTGATTGAGGTCAATGTAGTCAAGAATGTAGATGCCGCTTGCTGCTAGTTTCGGCCGCAGGGTTTGCTCAAAATAGGCGTGTTGCTGAGAAACCATCGGCAAAAGCCGCTGGTTAAGGGCGTCTAGCTGTTCTTGAGGTGTGCTGCCGTCGGAGGTCAATTTGCTGACTTTTGCTTGTACTTGCTGTTTGAGGGCGGCCACCCGCACCATAAAATATTCGTCTAGGTTGGAGCTAAAAATAGCTAGAAATTTGAGCCTTTCGAGAAGGGGCGTGCGGGGGTCGAGGGCTTCGTGGAGTACGCGGTTATTGAATTCTAGCCAGCTTTGTTCTCGGTTGAAGTAATATTGAGGATCGCTGAGGTTGATTTCAGTGTAGGTTTTGGCGGGGGTCTTTTTTGGCTTCGGCATGGTTTGAGGGAGTCTTTGGGAGGCTCGGTGATGGCATCTCTAGAAATAGTATTGTAGGTTAAAGGATTTGTTCGCATCTGCTTTTGGTCGATCGCACGTTTTTGTCGGTCATCCGCGAGGGTCTGGTACGCAATATGTTTAGGGACACGGCAGTGCCGTGTCCCTTGTATGTTCAGAGTAGTCTGGTGGAAGACGATGAAAAAGTCTATCTGCTTCGGTCAGGTGAAGCTGGCGTGTCCCTGAGACCTTAATGAGTCTGTTGCGTAGATTAGCTCCCTAGATCCGAACGGTGACTGGTTTGCTCCTGACACTGGACAGTATCTTAAGCCACTTTTTAAGTTGAGCCTGCATTAACAACCCACATTCCGCAGGTCTTTAAATAGAATCCCCAGATGTTAGTATTTTGATGGCTGGGAATAAGCGCTGCACGGCTGCACACTGCTGCATACTGAGCGCGGGCTACCAGCCGCCCAGTCTCTACCAGGGATTGAAAAAAGGGCAGTCTTACACGCTTGCGCTAACCCCCCCAAAAACCCTATCAGGGATTAACAAACGCTATATATAATGTCGATGCAGCTGCATAGCAACACTACATATAGTGCTTTAAAGCTAATACTTCACCGTTAACGGCAGACTCTTCACTCCCAAGTTGGCGATTGACGCGAGCCGATCACAAAACCGCCGCCACCCTTCCCAATTTTTCAAAACTATACAACCCGCGCTGCCGGGATAATTAGCGTCAAAGTGCAGCCCTAACTCAGCACGAATGCCATGCTCAGACACAACCGGATCGGGGGTAATGTGAAAAGGCGTTGCTGAGTGAGAGTATGAATAGGAGGAATAATTTATGCAATGCCCAGAATGTAAATCAACCCATATCCGTAAAAATGGCAAGAAGAAAGGAAAACAGAATCACATTTGTGTCCAATGTGGTCGTCAATTCATTAATCAGTATGAATTCCATCGAGGTTATAGCGAGAGCATCAAACGTGATTGCCTAAAAATGTACGTCAATGGTAAGTAACTAGACAAAATTAATTACATAGTTTTCTCCAAATTCTTTCAGGATTTTTTCCACAGAGGTAACAAAAGTACCCCAAT
>NZ_JAUBQQ010000161.1:0-1527 GCF_036701335.1 Microcoleus sp. Pol12B5
TGTAAGGATTCAGGTGAAAAATAGTTGATTGAAAGCCGAAAAATCTGGTAATGTAGTCAGATGAGCGAAAAGCCAGAGTTATCAGCAGCACTAAAATTAGAAATAGTTGACCAGTTGAGCCGTGAGGAGCTGGTCAAAATTGTGCTAACCCAACAGAAGCTGATTGAAAAATTACAACAAGAACTCGAAAAGCTCAAAGAGAGACAGCCCAGCAATAGCAAAACATCATCGAAACCCCCATCAAGCGATCTCATACAGAAATCAGAGCTCGCCAAAGTTGATAACTCAAAAGAATCAGAAAAAGAGCCAAAGCCAAAACCAGGAGGACAGCGGGGACATATCGGTAAAACCCGAAAAGGATTTGGGCGAGTAGATAGATATCAAATCAGCACTCCGGACTCTTGTGAGCATTGTGGTAGCAGAGAATTAAGTGATGCGATTGGTTATAGCAAGCAGCAAGTAGCGTGTTTAGTAGCCTTACCAATTGAAGTGGTGGAATATCAACGAGTCAAATGTCAATGCCTAGAATGTGGAGCAATGGTGATGGGTTCACCAGCATCCGAGATAGTTCCAGGACAAGACTTAAGCATTGAGCTACAAGCATTATTGGTATGGCTAGGTAATTATGGGCACATATCCTACGAAAAGCAACAAGAGTTCCTGCGCGAACTAGGTGGAATCGAAATAGGGATAGGGACATTACAAGCGACAAATGCGCGGGTAGCCGATGCTGTAAAGTCTACCGTTGAAGCCTTATGGAAATGGGCACCCTTACAAGCTTTCCGTCCATGTCGATGAAACCCCTTGGTGTGTCAAGGGAGTCAAAGAATGGTTGTGGACAGCTACGGGTCAAGATTTTTGCCTGTTTCATGCTGCGGATACTCAGAGTAGAGCCGAATTAGAGACGATGCTGGGGCATGAATTTGCTGGAGTGTTGAGCTCTGATGATTTTAGCGTCTACAACGGTGTGATTGTGGGAGCGCAACAAAAATGTTTAGCCCATCTACGGCGACATTTTAAGAAAGTTCTGCTTCTTAGTTACGGTAACAATACAGTTGTCGCCTCTGCGTTCTTGGAATTGATTGATGAGGCATTTCGACAACATCGAAAATGGCGGGAACACCCTGAAGAGCTTGATTATCAGACTTGGGCGAGGGACTTTAAGACCAGGTTGGCAGAATTGTTAAATACTTGGCAAGGTCATGTTGGTCATGCTGCGGGACTGTTATTGCGCTCGTTGCGTGAGAAAGCACATCAATGGTGGTACTTTTTAGACCATCCTTCCATTCCTCCTGATAATAATTTGGCAGAACGTTCTCTCCGATTAGCCGTGACGAAGCGTAAGGTATCTGGGGGTTCCCGGTCAATGTCTCGGTTTGAACAAACTGCTGATTTGTTATCTGTGATTCAGACTTGTCGGTTTCAGGGTAAAAGCGCAATGGCTTTTTTTCGTGATGCTATATCTGCCCATTCTTGTAACTTATTCATGCCTTCTCTTATTCCCCAATCAAAGACCTGAATCCTTAC
>NZ_JAUBQQ010000162.1:0-1524 GCF_036701335.1 Microcoleus sp. Pol12B5
ACCTCAGTAGACGTATTCTCTATGTTCACTTATTTTAACATAGTTGGGTTTTTTCTCGCCGACTTACTTAATATTGACCCCGAACCAGTCAAGGCTTCTCGTTTACAACATCAGCAAAGAACTTACCGAATTGAGTTTCAAGCTACCACTGTAGTTTGGGCTAATTAAACTTTTGTCAGCCTATAGTGGTCGCGGCAGACCACGGAAACACGGGTTTAAAATCAAGCTCAACGACCCAACCACATGGCTCGAAGCGGATACTGTGATTGAAATTGACGAACATCCGCAGTTGGGACAAGTCCGAGTTATACCATTTTTTTAAAGATGTGATAGACTTGTGTAAAAAGTAAAGGAGAGAATTACAATGTCTGGTCGTCCTCATATAAAGATTACCGAATCTGGAGAAAAATTACGAGAAATCCTCAAAAAACAAAAAAGAATCCTAGCTTATAACAAAGTCCAAATGCTTTATTTATTTCAGTCAAAACAAGTAGAAACTGTGCGGGAAGTATCCGCAGTTTTAGGTAAAAGTGAGGCAACGATTCATCGCTGGCTCTCCCAATATAGAAAGGGCGGTCTGGAAAATTTGTTAAAAAATAGGCAGGTTTTCGGTCGCCCAAAAAAGTTCTCAGTTGAAATAGCAGCGACCTTGCAACAAGAGTTGAGAGAACCCGAAGGATTTAAGAGTTATAAAGAAGTTCATCTTTGGTTATGGTTGATTAAAGGAATAGCCAGTAGTTACCCGGCTGTATATTCTTTAGTGAGAGCGGAATTAAAAAGTAAATTAAAAATTCCCAGACCGCGCAGTGTTTCTCAGAAATCTACGGCAATTAATGAATTTAAAAATAACTTACATCAACAGATAAAAGCTCTACTAGAGAAAGCTTTACCTCAAGTAAACAAATATAAAAAAGTCACTTATTGGTGTAGCGATGAAACTCGACTAGGACGACCTACTCTTCGTCGGCGCAAGCTGACGCTTTCAGGCGTAAAGCCCATCGGGAAGCATCAATGGAAATCTGAGTGTTTTTGGCCGTATGGGGCAGTATCAATCGCTACTGGAAAGAGTTTTTTTTTGGAGTTTTCGCATTTAGACAAAGTTTGTTTTGAAGCATATTTACAACTTTTGTCAATACAATATCCTCCTGAATTACACATTATTCAAGTTGATAACGCACCCGCTCATAAGTTGGACTCATCTGAATTACCAGACAATGTTATTTTACTATTTCAGCCTCCGGCTTGTCCCGAAGTAAATCCGACAGAAAGAGTGTGGGAATATCTGAAATATTTTTTAGCTTGGTCGGTGTTTAGTAATCTTGACGAACTCCGCACAAAAGTCAAGGAAATTTTGGCATCTTTCACCGATCGTGTCATTGGTTTTCTTACCGGATGGTCGTGGATTTTACATTCTTTATCTCTATCACATCTTTAAAAAAATGGTATTACTATAGCAATCCTAAATCATTATCAAGACTATGATACAATTATATGCAATACTTGATTGTGACCATAAAAAAATGA
>NZ_JAUBQQ010000012.1:0-112961 GCF_036701335.1 Microcoleus sp. Pol12B5
GCCGAGAGTTCAGCCTTGTGGCTGGAAACGCTATGTACGGACTGATTACCGTGATTCACGTTTCAACGAATCGCACTGAAATCCTCCATCACAGTTAATGATTTTGTATCATAGTCCGCTTGCAGAAACAAGATGCCTAAAAAGTCAGCCATCGCTACAAAAAGCAGTTTAAAATTCCTAAGAATTCCAGTTCAACTAACAATTAGCGATTAGCAACTAACAACATAAGCTTTTTTTATATTGACGGCGCACAATTTATTAACTATAATTACCAGGTCAAAAATAACAAAAATCTTACGCCTAACAGTTTTTCTCAAATAACCGTTAAACTATTCTAACGTTTGCCCGTACCCAACGTCGCAGGCTCAACCTATATCTGTTAAGGATTCGTCCTGATTCACAGGAGCAAGATTTTAAAATATGCATCTCAGCGAACTGACTCACCCAAACCAATTACACGGCCTCTCGATTCATCAACTCGAACAAATTGCCCGACAAATTCGAGAAAAGCATTTAGAAACTGTAGCCGCTAGCGGCGGCCACCTCGGCCCAGGATTGGGTGTAGTCGAACTGACCTTAGCACTCTACCAAACACTCGACCTCGATCGCGACAAAGTTACTTGGGATGTCGGCCACCAAGCTTATCCTCACAAATTGATAACCGGCCGCTACAACCACTTCCACACCCTGCGCCAAAAAGACGGCGTTGCAGGCTATCTCAAGCGCTGCGAGAGCAAATTCGACCACTTCGGCGCAGGTCACGCTTCCACAAGCATTTCCGCAGCGTTAGGAATGGCGATGGCGCGCGACCTCAAGGGGGAAAACTTTAAAACTGTAGCAGTTATCGGCGACGGCGCATTGACTGGCGGCATGGCACTCGAAGCCATCAACCACGCGGGCCATATGCCGAAAACCAATTTGTTAGTTGTGCTCAACGACAACGAGATGTCAATCTCGCCCAACGTCGGCGCAATTACCCGCTATTTGAACAAGATGCGATTGTCGCCACCAGTGCAGTTTCTCAAAGATAACTTAGAGGAACAATTCAAGCACATTCCCTTTGTCGGCGAAACTTTTACTCCAGAAATGGAACGCCTCAAAGAAGGGATGAAACGCTTAGCAGTCTCGAAAGTTGGAGCAGTAATTGAAGAATTGGGCTTTACTTACATGGGCCCGGTAGATGGACACAATTTGGAAGAGTTAATTACCACTTTCAAACAAGCTCATACTATCCAAGGGCCAGTGTTGGTTCACGTTGTGACGGTGAAGGGCAAAGGATATGCGATCGCCGAAAAAGACCAAGTAGGATATCACGCCCAAAATCCCTTTAACTTAGCTACCGGCAAAGGCATTCCCTCCACTAAACCCAAGCCTCCAGCTTACTCGAAAGTCTTTGCCCACGCCCTGGTCAAGCTAGCAGAAGATAATCCCAAAATTGTCGGCATTACCGCTGCGATGGCAACCGGAACAGGCCTGGATAAACTTCATGAAAAATTGCCGAAACAGTACATTGATGTCGGGATTGCCGAACAGCACGCCGTGACTTTATCCGCTGGTTTAGCCTGCGAAGGAATGCGCCCGGTTGTGGCAATTTACTCGACATTTGTGCAGCGAGGCTATGACCAAATAATTCACGATGTTTGCATCCAAAATTTGCCAGTTTTCTTCTGTTTGGATCGCGCCGGCATTGTCGGTGCTGACGGCCCCACTCACCAAGGAATGTACGACATTGCCTTCTTGCGCTGCCTGCCAAATATGGTAGTTATGGCACCAAAAGATGAGGCAGAATTGCAGCGGATGATAGTCACGGGAATCAACCACACCAGCGGCCCGATCACGATGCGTTACCCGCGTGGCAACGGTTACGGCGTACCTTTGATGGAGGAAGGTTGGGAAGAATTGCCGATCGGCAAAGCGGAAATTCTCCGCAACGGCGACGATGTGCTGATCTTGGGTTACGGTTCAATGGTTTATCCGGCAATGCAAACTGCCGAGATGCTGAGCGAACACGGTATTGAAGCAACTGTGATCAATGCGCGTTTTGTCAAGCCTTTGGACACTGAATTAATCTTGCCTTTAGCACAGCGAATCGGCAAAGTTGTCACAATGGAAGAAGGCTGTTTGATGGGTGGCTTCGGTTCCGCAGTTGCTGAATCTTTGCTCGACAATAATGTTCTCGTGCCACTGATGCGGCTGGGCGTACCGGATACATTAGTAGATCATGCAACGCCAGAGCAATCATTTGCAAGTTTAGGATTAACTCCATCGCAAATGTGCGATCGTATCTTAGCAACATTCAGCCGCAAACAGGCTCCTGTTAGCGTGTAAATAGCTAGAATTGTAGGGTGTGCCTAGCGCACCTTACTCTTCGACATCCGATCTATGACAGTGAAAGAGGAGCATGATTGAAGGAAGATTTGAGGATAAGGGAGAAAAAACAATGACTAACGTGAAACCAAATCGTACCGTGCGGCGGGGAAGATTGTTCCCCGAAATTCAGTGGTCAGAAGAAAAAAAAGCCCAGTGGCGAGCTGAAAGAGAAGCATTTTATCAGCGCTGCAAACCAATTTTCGATCGCCTCAAACCAGAATTGATTAAAACCCACTACAACTGGTACATGGCGGTTGAACCTGATAGCGGGGAATATTTTATCGACAAGGATGATATGCAAGTTGCAAACATAGCCCATGAAAAATACCCGAAAGCTAAATTGCAGGTTTTTCGGATCAATGAAACCGGAGTTTGTGGCACAATATGATTCAAGGAAAATTTGGTGATGAGGACGAGCTATTTTTTGAAATTGAACTGATTGCTGATAACGGCTTAGAATTACCTGTTGATGCTCTGCTTGATACAGGTTTTTCTGGCTGGTTAGCAATGGACAGTCAGGATTTAGATGGACTGGATTGGACATATGTGAAACAAGAAAAAATGCGAACAGCTAAGGGAGAATTTGATTTTGAACTTTATGTAGGAAAAGTGCGTATTGATTACCTAGAATTTGACATTCCCGTTCATGTGGGTGACGGAGTACCGGAAATTTTAATAGGTCGCCAGTGGCTGAAAACTCGGCGGTTAGTAGTTGATATGCCTGCGGGTATTTTGACATTGGAAGCGAGTTAAAAGCAAAATGAATTTAAAAAGTTTTGACATAGTAATAGTCGGAGCAGGCCCAGCAGGCGGTCACTGCGCGAGAATCCTAGCCCAATCCGGTCACAAAGTCTTGCTGGCAGAGCAAAACGACAATTTTTATAAAAATGACTTTTCTAGCGCCGCTACACCTCTAGAAACTCTCTCTAAATTCGATTTACCTGAATCCGTTATCGGCAGTTTTTGGCACAAACTTACTATTGAAACTAGCAAAGTCAGTCAAACTTGGGAGTCTCCCGAAAGCTTGGGAGTTGTTCTCAATTTTGCTAAATTTAGAGCATTTTTGGCCAGCGAAGTTGAGCGATTTGGCAGTGAAGTTTGGCTTGGTTATCGCTACACCAGACATTCACAAAGCAAGAGCGAAACAACAGTCGAGTTTAAACAGTTATCCAACGGTCAACTTATCAAAGTTAGCACTAAAGTATTGGTTGATGCTACTGGCTTTGCTAGGGCGATTATGTACGAAAAAGAGAATGATAAGCCTGATTTTTTGTCGGGAACCGGAATCGAATATTTGATTGAAGTAGAGCCAGAAGTTTACAATAAATACAGCGGTGATTTAATCTTATTTGTGGGCGATAAATGGATGCCTAAAGGTTATTCTTGGATATTTCCCATGGAACGAAATAGGCTGAAAGTTGGTGCTGCCCGCATTTTTTTAGAGCAGAAAACACTGAGGCATTTGTCACCGCTGAAAGAATATATTGATTTACTGATTGATGAATATCTAAAGTCTAAAAATTATAAAATTATTGACAAACACGGTTCCATGCTGAAGTATAGTCGTGGTTTGAAGGATATTTATTGCAAGCATAATATAATTGCGATCGGCGATAGTGTTTCGACAGTAAATTTTTTGGGTGGCGAAGGGATTAGACACGGGATGGATGGTGCCCAAATCGCGGGGAAATATATTCAAAGGTATTTGGAGGGGAAAATCTCAGATTTTCGGGATTATGAGACGGAAATGCACCGCAAGTTTGATCGGAAATGGCATATTTCGGAAAGGTTGGCGGTGAGAAAGTATATCGATGATGTTAATGATGAGCTGACCGATAAAATAATTTATTATTTAAAGTATATGAAAACTGAAGATGTGATGGATATTTTATTTTATTATAAATTTGAGAAAATTTCCAGAGGGTTAGGCGGTTATTTACAGAGAAAAATCAAGGAATTGATTAAGAAATTTCACTTGTAAGGTGCGTCCGGTGAGAGATGTTAGTTGAGGAAAAAATCTCGCTGATTGACGCACATTACTAAGCTAATTTTAAGGCATTTTCGGCGGTAACTTGAATGCGCGGCAGCGACAATAAAGAATCTTCAAAACTGCTCAAGTTTAATGTATATGATACACCAAAAGTATATCCACTCGCTCCAATTAAATGCGCTACAATTGGATCGACATCGCCGTAAGGATAGGCAAAACATTTAACAGGTTTCTCTAATTCCCGTTCCAAGATAGCACGGGATTTGCCTGCCTCCCGCACAATTTCTATCGGCGACAATGCAGTCAAAGGTTGATGAGTGGCAGACATAGAACCGAATTCAATCCCTGCATCCCTCAGTTGCAAAATTTGCGACCATCCCATTAACGGCACTTCTTCAAATTCGGCTTTTTCCCAACTATTGGTCTTTCCTATTGACTCCGCTACGAGAAAAACAGTTGCTGTAAAATCAAACCGTTTTAGCAGAGGCCAAGCATATTGGAAAAAGTCGAGATAGCCGCCGTCAAATGTCATCAATACAGCTTTACCGGGTAAAGGAGTTTTAGCCAGTTTCGCGCTTCGCCAATTTTCCCAACTCGCACTGTAATAACCCAGATTTTTGAGATTGTGTAACTGTTGTTCAAAAACTTGGGGAGTAACTGCGTCTAAACCGTCAGGAGAAATGCGGCGGTAGGAGAGAATCGGGAGTTTTTGTGTAACGCTATGGTTGTCCAAAAGTTGAGGTTTCACGGAGTGAGAAACTTCCCGATAAGAAGATTTTGAGCCAATGATTTCCGGTGCGTAAAATACTTGCTTTGGAAACTTATTTTCTTGGGGAATTTGCATTGTCGGTTCCCCAGCGATTGCTGCGGCTGACTCGATTTCCGGCAGCGCCGCCGCCGGGAGTGAGGCGCGGCGGCTGACACTCGTCCCGATCGCACCCGATCGCCTGCCGAACATCACCGCATTTTGGGGGTAAATGCCCCCAGCACCCGGTGCATTCAACCATTCGGGCAAATTAGACCTTTGTTGAGCACAAGAGGCTAAGCGCGATCTTAGCCATTGCTTGCCGTTGAGTGGTTTTCCCAGCAAAGCTTCTCGCACGGCGGCGATGCACAACTCAAAACCCATATTTCGATTAATTGTCGATCGCAATTTTTGAGCCGAAACAAAATTATTTTCCACCGCAACAGTGACAATACCGACAGCAACGCCGCCTACTTTCACCAGCACATTTATTTCAGAAAGCTCAACTTTTATATTAGCAAATTCCTCGCTAACTTCTACAGAAATCCAATCTTTTTCGAGGGTAATTGTTGGGACTTTCTCAGCTATTTCAGGCTTGTAGAAATCCTCCAAATGCCAATGCGGACGCCCCCATAATTCTTGCATAAATAGCGTCCAGTCATGTTTAGGGTGCAATGGTTCCAGCAAATTTTCCCACAATTTATTGCCTTTTTCGCAGCGATTGCGTTGAAAGAAGCGATCGAGAATTTGCCAAGCAAACTGGGCTGCAACCGCATCCGCCAAAACCGCAGCCGCCACCATGCCATCGCAAATAGGCAATTCAATAATACCGAGTTGAATTCCTTCTAGTTGGATCGTACAGCACAGGCGATCGCATATTTGCAAAGCGTAAATATCCGAAATTGGTTCGCTCACTTCCACCGTAACTTTCCAGGCAATTTCACCCTGGACTCGCTGAATTTTATCTAAAATATATCTAATTTCATTTCGAGTGAAAATTTTATGATATTTATGAACGTTACTACTTTTGACATCTCTCTCAATTCCTTTATGCCAAGGTAGATTTAAACTAAGATTCGCGGCTTTTTCTTGATAATTAACGAGCATTGTGTCGTCATATTCAATGCCCATAAAATGACAAATTTTTCCTAGGACTTGTATTTTGTTATCTAAAAGCTCCTCATATTTAACTAATATATGATTGGATTTATTAATGTATTTGTGGCTAGTTAACATCGCGTGTTCCCAGCGATAGATACAGTGGTTTAAATCCCAACCAGCGCCCCACAATTCGTTAAAACTCCTAGTAGCATCATACATAGAAGCTATTGTATCCATACCGTTTCGCAAAATATGTATAAATTTCGCATCCGGCAAAAAGCGCTCTATGTCATCAATAAAATATATGTGTTCCGGCGTTTTTTCCAACCAAATGCTTTTTTTTTGTTCAGCAGCCAAACCATCCAAAACTCTCACAAACCAACTAGCTTTAGCTTCCACAGTTTGGCTGTCATCAAAATCTTTCAAAAGTTCAGGACGTTTAATCTCATCCTTAAAAAAAGCTTCCATTCTACCTGGCAACTTTCCCGCAAACTGATCGTATAGCAAATAGTGAAAAAACTTAGATTCTGGAAAAGAAATAACTTCGGGATGAGCAGCTAATAAGCTTTGAAGAATTGTCGTGCCACTGCGAGGCGAGCCTAGGAGAAATATGCGTTTCATAACATTTTGCAATTATTATAATTAACTCTAGATTTTGAGGTGGGTTGGGTTTCGTTCTCGGAACCCAACCTGCCAATTCTAACTCCAAGTAAAATCCTGTTTTAACAAATCAGATAGTTCCTGATTATAAGGCTTGAAATAATCTGTCAGTTGTTGTTCGATTGCTGCTGGTATTTTGCTGTACTCCTCGATCGCATTAATCTCATATTGTTTACTTGCGATCGCACTAATATCCAAGAAATCTAACACTTCCGAAAAAACTTTATCGGTATTTGCCTCAAAATCTTCGCTTTTGAGAATTAGCAACTGTTCCCTCGGAAAATAATCAAGCCAATTCCTGATTTGTTCAACATAAATTCCTCGCGACAAATACGAATAATGTTGGTGGTTGAAACTGTAATAACTTTGATCGGTTTTAATTTTTTCAATTTCACCTTTTAGGCGATCGGGTTCGGAAGCGATCGCCTTTTCAAAATCCAGCTTTTCGCAGCCGATCGCCACTTCTAAATGATAGTGCAGCCAAGCTCGTTTGACCGGGTTTCGCAGCATTACAATCAGCTTAACATCCGGGAAACATTTGTAAACCCGCTCTGCCACCAACGGATGATAAATATAGTAAGGAGTCATTTCCCATAGCAACACCTTTTCATCCGCCACAGTGCGCGTCAACTGCTTGCTGTACCAATCAACGCCCCGCTCAAAATTCAAATCAAAAAAGTGAATGTTGCGGGAACCATCTTTGATAATTTGCAAGTGATTTGCGAGATAGCCGGATAGAGGTTCCGTGCCGCACTTTTGAGCGCCAATAATTAAAAAGTCTGGTTCCTGCTTATTTTTCAACTGAGTTGAAATCTTGGCATAGGCGGGATTATCCTTATTCAATGCGTGAACTTTCTCGGCTGGTTCTGGTAAATCCGCAACCTGCATTTTGCCATCAAATTCCCAGCGGTAGGGCGGACAAAGAATCGTTTTTTGGTTGACAGTCGATCGCACGTACAGCGGATAAGTGTGCCAATGATAATCGTAGGCATAAGCCAAACTCTTCTCGTAAACCCCAGGATTCACGTAATACTGACCGTTTCCTAAATCAAGCCTGTCTACGTGCAGGCGGATTGTGCCTTTCCCTTCCGCCAGTGGCAGCAATCTGCCCATTTGATTAGTATTAGTTTCAAAACAACTTTGACCGTCTTCCCGGCTAATTGTCACGCCAAAAATAGCAGCCGAAATTGGCTTCGGTACAGAATAATGAATTTCCACAGTAATAGAATCGCCACTGTTTATCTCATCATCCGGCAACACTTTAACATCCGTAATTTCTACTTCCAAAGAACCGAAGCGATTGTCATTTATTCGCAGTTGTGAACCCATACTCGTCACTTCAGGAGGACGCATGGGAGTGCGTTGTTCGGTTGCTGGGCGCATTTCCGACAAATACTGACCGACTACCACTTCCGGTTCCCCGTAAGCCACGATTTCACCTGATTTCAGCCACAAAGCCCGATCGCACAGTTTATGAATTTGCGCCGCGTTGTGAGAAATCAAAACAATCGCACATCCTTGATTCTTAAACTCGGTGATTCTGTTCAAACATTTATTTTGAAAAGCCACATCACCAACCGACAAATGTTCATCAACTAACAGCACTTCTGGATCGGTGTGAACCGCCACCGAAAAAGCCAGCCGCATTTGCATCCCGGTACTGTAAGTCCGCATCGGACTATCAATAAACTGTTGCAATTCCGCAAATTCAACAATATCATCAAACCGGCGCGCAGCTTCCCGACGAGTCAAACCGGCCACCACTGCACCCACAAACACATTTTCTCTGCCCGTTAAATCCGAGTGAAAACCCGCACCCAAATCCAACAAACCGCCAATTCTGCCATTAACTTCAATAGTTCCTTCTTGAGCATGGCCGATACCGCCAACAAGTTGCAGCAGCGTCGATTTTCCCGCGCCATTCTTGCCGAGAATTCCCAGCATTTCGCCGGGAGAAACAGTGAAATTGATATCCCGCAGTGCCCAAAAACGCGCCTGCGGTTTCATCTGCCGAAAACCCGCCAAAGCGGCCTGCATAATCGTATAAGGTCGATCGGCAGAGTAGCGGTTGAAACGTTTCCCCAAACCCTTGACAACAATAGCTTGACGCATTTACAATTCCTCCACAAAAGTATTGCTTTGCCGTCTAAAAATTCCCAGTCCGATCGGCAAAAGAGCAGCCACAACCAAGCTAACAATTAACAGCGCCAGCCAATCCGGCTGCGTACCTTTGAGCAGTATGGCGCGGTAAGCTCCAAGCAGTGGCACCATAGGATTTAACTGATACAAAGGCTGAAATTGTTTCGGGACGCTGTTGAGGTCGTAGAAAATCGGAGTCAGGTAAAACAGCATCTGCAAAACTACACCCAAAGTATGCTGAGTATCGCGAAAAGTGACATTCAAAGCGGCGAGGGGATAAGCCAAACTGACTGTCAAAATAAACTGAATAACCATCAGCAGCGGCAACACAAACAGCACAGCACTCGGCTGAACGCCATCAATTGCCAGAAAGATAATTAACACCGGCAAAGCTAACAGAAAGTGAATTAGCCCAGTCATAGTAGTGACTACCGGCAAAATTGCCGTGGGAAAATTAGGCTGTCTGATTAGCGCTTTATTGTTGGTAATTAATCCCGTTGCTTGAAATAATGCGGTTTGAGACCAACTCCAGATTAACAAACCGCTGAAAGCAAAGGAAGAAAATTGCGGAATGTTAATCGGTATAACAGAACGAAACACAAAGGAAAATACAGCTAACTGCAACAGCGGATTGATTAAAGTCCAAGCAATCCCCAAAGCCGATCGCTTGTAAAGTAATTTCATATCGCGATCGACCAACACCCGCAGCAAATCGAAGAAATGAGCAATTTTGCGCCTGTCAATCAGCTTTGGAACACTTCTCATCGCACACCTCCGGCAACTTCCTGCGGTTCAGATTGTAGTTGCTCTTCCGGCTCAATCTCAGCTAACTGCTGCGCCTGCAACTGCGCTTTTCTGTAAGCAAAAGGACTGTCGAGAGCTCCCAGCAACTCGCTGACTACCAACTTGCGCGGCAGCCAACCCGGAGACCCCAAGCGGCGCACCAGCCACCAACCAAGCCACTGAAACATAGCAAATTTCCAAATTTCCCAGCGTGGCACAGTGCGGTTGCGATAGCACGTGAGTACATAAGCCCCAAAACCGCGCCCGTTATCCTGCAACTGTCGGCTCAAAGCCTCGGCGCTGCGTCGGTGCAAGTGCCACACAAAAGCTCTCGGCTCATAAAAAGTCGAGTATCCCTTAGCCAAAACGCGATGAAACATCTCAATATCCCCACCACCGCGAGTCGCAGTCCCCACATCGAGAGCAACATCAAAATTGCCCACAGCCTCGAAAACTTGCCGCCGGAAAGCCATATTCGCCCCCACCCCGTATTTGCTCGCCCACAGCAACTCCCGCACAGAAAGTTTGCTACCGTCGGTTTTGTGGTGGTCGAGGTGTTGCAGCATTCCGCCATATATCAGTTCAAATTGCTGTTGCGGCAAGGTTTCCAGTTCGGCTGCAGCCACTAAACCGCTCACGGCCATAATTTCTGGGTCAGCAAACGCCGAAGCAATACCCCGCAGCCAACCGCGATCGGGCCGCACGTCGTCGTCAGTAAAAGCAATAATCTCATGTCGCGCTTCCGCGATCCCGCGATTGCGTGCCCAGTCCAATCCTGGCCGTTCTTCCTTGACGTAGCGTACCGGCAATCGCGCGACTAATTCAGCGGTGCTGCTGCTTGCAGGAGCGTTGTCTATAACGATAATTTCGCGGTGCGGATAGTCGAGGGCGAGCAGAGCTTCCAGAGCGCCTTTGAGCAAATCTGTGCGATCGCGCGTGCAGATGACAACGCTAATTGGCGGCAGGTCGCGATCCGCCACTGCTTCAGAAACAGCGCCGAACTGCTCTCCTAAAGTCGATCGCACCAACTCTTTTCCTAACTGATCCACAATTGTTTGTCGCACTCGCTCAGCGGAAATTGTTTGTTCCCAGGGATTGTTACTAACATAAGCCCAGCCCAGAGGCCGTCCCCGGTAGCGAACTAAAATCCGAACTCCTTCGTATTGTTCGAGTTGCCTAATCGGATTAATCTGTTCGGCAAACTCAATCTCCATAACTTTTATTGCCATAACTTGCTCCTAAAAATTTTGCAGCGGGCACTAGATAGAAAAGTTTTGACTTGGGGCTTTTAAGTTTGGGGTGGCAATTTTCCAATTTCCCAGCTTTTGAGGTTTGAGTTTTTGGTTTAACTTCCCCGAATTCAGTAGATATGCACGAAAAAAAATATCTTCTAGGGGCTAGTTTAGCTAAGCATAACGAGATATAAGCGAGAAGATGAAGGCACTCACCTGCCCAAATCCTGTAATCTTTATTTGCACCTATTTACTTAGCTATTAATGGCTAACTCGTAAGTTTCAAAAGCAACTAAAGGCTTTTCTTCAAGCGTTTCAGCACTGTGGGGTAAACCGTTAACCGCGATCGCCCCAGCCAGCGGTTGAGCAAAGTGAAGCGCCAGAATCGATCGCAAGTGAGCGCCCCGCAGCGGTTCCGCCCCCGCTTCCGGAAAAATATGCCCGATTGCCAGTTGGTCGTAATACAGGTAAACCCCAGCCGGTCGTTCCGCGTCCAGCAGACTTTCTGCCGCTTCCCAACCTTGCTGCAAATCAATGTTAATTTCATGTCCGCCCAAATCAGAACGGGCCGGGCCCCCTTGCATAAAACTAGAAATAGCAGAGCGACTTTTTAGCTCATCAATCACACCCCGCAAATACCAATAACCGCGCAATTTTGCCCGCAACCACCGCCAAGTTTCCCGCATCCCCAAGCTTTCGAGCAAATCCAGAGATTTCCTGCCTCCCACAGCCAGCCAATCCATAACCGCCGGCCAGAAAAACGTGAGCGTCACCACAATCTTGTCTACCAAAAAATAAGGAGTTTCGTAGTCTTTTATGTGCAGCGTCGGTCTGAGTTCCGGGTGTCGGCGGCCGATCAAAACATCCGATCGCCCTTCTTGACGAGACCGGCGAAAAGAGCGATCGAGATTGTTTGTTTCGTGTTCGTAATGATAGCCCACAGCATCCTCCGCTAAAGCAAAAGGTACATCAGCTTTCAGCAAACGCAGTCCAAACTCGTAATCTTCCCCGCCGCAGTTCCCGAAAGCCGAATCAAAGCCTTCGAGACGAGCAAACAGTTCTGCATCCAAAGAAATGTTGCCGCTGAGCAAATCTTGATAAGTAAATCGGTGATCGGGTTGACTCATCTGGTAAAACTTCTCTTCCCACCACGAGCGCACTTCCACGTCAAAAAACCTAGTTCCTCCGTGCAACTTAGGCGGATAGGGCCCCATGACAGCCGCTCCCGGACGCTCTCGGTGAACCCGCGCGTGGCTTTCCACCAAAGGTGGCAGCGCTTCAATGTCGTCGTCGAGAAACAGCAGCAATTTCCCGGTAGCCGAAGCCGCTCCTGTATTGCGGGCGATGGCAGCACTTCGGCAATTTACCTCGATCACCTGCAGTTTAAACGGAGGTTTGTAGTCTTGTAGCATTGCCAAAGTATCGTCAATGCAGCTATCTGCCACTACAATAACTTCCAGCAGGTCGAGCGGATAAGTCTGCGAGTGCACAGCATCAAGAGCGCGCCGCAGCGAAGAACTGCGATTGTGGCTCGGAATAATTATGCTAATTGTTGGATTTTCCCTATTCATATCAGATTGGTATTTGGTAATTGGTAGTTGTTATTTGGGATTGGGAAATTAATATTTGGCATTGGGTATTTGGGGATTTATAAGTGGCAATTAAAAGTTTCAACACTTTTACTTCTTCGCTGTCCCCTCAATATCCACCTGTTAAATCCCTTAAATCCCTTACACCATCCGTTGCCGAACTTCCCTGTTCCTCCTGACTAATGACTAATGACTCATGACTAATGACTAATCCAAAAAGCTTAGACCTTAGTTTCATTTCCCAGATTCATTTGTGAGTAAATCTAAAATCTAAAATCTAAAATCGATTAACTTCCCCTTTAACTTCCTGCAACCGCTTGCGAGAAGAAAAATAAGCCCTCGGCCCGCTAATGCACCCCCGCATTTGAGCCAAAAGTAAATCACTAGGAATACAGCCCGGTTGCTTTCGCAAAGAAGCAAATAATTCAGGAATTTGCTTGTAATACAGCCATCCCCAAGCTAATAGAGGCACACTAAATTCTTTGTTGATTACAAACATCCGCGTCCAGAAAGCATAGACTCCGATGCCGTAGCATCGCAGCAAGTTGCGTAGTTCTTCCCACGTGCGTCGATGGCGGTGCCAACTCAAGGCCCTCGGTTCGTAGACAATGCGGTAGCCCGATCGCAAAATGCGGGCAAACTGTGCGCTGTCTGAACCGGCCTTAGCAGGCGTACCCACGCCCAAAGCTTCGTCAAACAGCCCGATGCAGTCGATCAAACTTTTCCGCAAAGCCATACTCCCCGAAACCCCCAGTGGAGCTACAATCAGCGGATTGCAGTGCGCCCCGTCAAAAACTCGGCGCTCGAAGCCCTGCCCGTAGGGGCTGTAGAACTCAAACAATTCTTGCGCTTCGGTTTCCAGTTCTAGGGGCATCAGTAGCCCCGTGACACACATAACTCGCGGATCTCTGAAATTTCGCAACAGCGATCGCAGCCAGTTCGGATCGGGCGCAGCATCGTCATCTGTAAATGCTACGAATTCATGTTTAGCTTCGCGTAAAGCTCGGTTGCGGGCGGCGCTTTCGCCTGCTACATCTTCGCGCACATAGCGGATTTTTGGGTAATTTTTGACCAATTCACTGCTGGCCTCCGTGGCGGGACAATTGTCAATTACCAGGTATTCCTGACCATCATCAGGCAGCAGCATCAGCGCGTCTAGACAGCGGCGCAAATCTTCCGGGCGATCGCGCGTGCAAACTGCTACTGTGGCCAGTGGCAATGTCTCCACCGGCCCCCGCTCATCCCATTCTAGAGTGTCGTAGAGCCAGTTTTTCCACAAGTTGTCACCCGCAGCATTCATCAGTTTTTCCCGTAATTCGTCACCGCCAAAGCGGCCTCCGACTACGGGCAAAAGAGCTTGGCCGATCGGTTTTCCGTGCAGTCGAATTAAAATCAAGGCTTTACTGTAACGCTCCTCAACCGTAATTTCTGGCGGGAGTTTGGATATTTCCAGGTCAAGAATAGCTGTTGCCATTTTAGATTTTAGATTTTAGATTGGGAAAAAATCCTAGATACTCCCTATATTACCGGAGGTATTTTAGCAGAAATTGTTTTAGGGGATAGCAACTTCTCAATGCCCTACTTGCCGATTGCTGATCGCGAATCACAGATAAAGCCTCATTGTTTTTATTGCTTTTATTTATTTTTACTTTCAATTACCCGCTGATGTCAAGTTTTTTCCGAACACAACTTTTACCACCGGCAACGATCTCTCATAGAGGCTTGTGTCAATTGCAGGTGTTATTGGCAGCATACCGCCACCAAGCCTCGCCATTATTAATGCCACCTCTAAAAATCAGATTTTTTGACAAAACCCGGTTTGTGCGATCGTTCCTCATTTCCGCTTTAATTGCGATCGGGTACTATTCAAGGGAAATATACCAAACCATTAAGCACTCTCGCAATTCCAACTTTTGCAATTAGGTAGTTATACAGCAATCCCAAACCCCTTGTGAGAATAGAGACCAAGCCCATGAAATACTCTTTTTTGACAATCAAGCCCAATGCTAAGTATAACGGCACAAAAAACCATAATATCTTGTAGGGTCTTGTAGGGGCCACTTGAGCTAAGAATCACTCCTATAAGTAACCCCACAAAATTAATTACATAAAGATTCCTTGCTAGGTAATGGTTTCAGTAGAAATATTGTGTAATTAATTCTGAACTACTACTTACAACCCACTTTATGAGTGATCTCACCCGCCTGACCCACATTTTCGCGATTGCCCAAATCAGCACGCGCCAGGCCTCCGTGCATAAAATTGAGATGCACCCTTGCTATTTGGTATTTGGTAATTTATAACGGGTGATTAAAATTTCAAACACTCTTACTTCTTCCTTGTCCCCTCAATATCCATCTGTTAAATCCATTAAATTTATTACACCATCCGTTGCCGAACCTCTTTGTTCCTCCTGACTAATGACTAATCCAAGAAGCTTTAGACCTTAGTTTAATTTCCTCGATTCATCTGTGGAGTAAATCTAAAATCTAAAATCTAAAATCTAAAATCTATTGACTTCCCCCTTAACTTCCCGCAACCGCTTGCGAGAAGAAAAATAAGCCATCGGCCCGCTAATGCACCCCCGCAGTTGAGCCAAAAGTAAATCACTAGGAATACAGCCCGGTTGCTTTCGCCAAGAAGCAATTAATTCAGGAATTTGCTTATACCGCAGCCATCCCCAAGCTAATAGAGGCACACTGAATTCTCTGTTGATTACAAACATCCGCGTCCAGAAAGCATAGACTCCGATGCCGTAGCCTTGGAGCGTTTTTCGCAATTCTTCCCAAGTGCGCCGATGGCGGTGCCAGCTCAATGCTCTCGGCTCGTAGACAATGCAGTAGCCCGCGCGCAAAATGCGGGCAAATAGTTCACAGTCTTCGCCGCCCACCGTGGGTGTTCCCGCCCCCAAAGCTTCATCAAACAGGCCAATGTAGTCGATCGAACTTTTCCGCAAAGCCATACTCGCCGAAACTCCCACCAGATGCACAATCAGGGGATTGCAGTGCGCCCCGTCAACAACTCGGCGCTCAAATCCCCGCCCGTGGGGGCTGTAACACTCAAACCATTCTTGCGCTTCGGTTTCCAGTTCCAAGGGCATCACCAGCCCTGTAACGCACATCACTCGGGGATCGCTGAAATTTCGCAAGAGCGATCGCAGCCAGTTCGGATCGGGCGCAGCATCGTCATCTGTAAACGCTACGAATTCATGTTTAGCTTCGCATAAAGCTCGGTTACGGGCAGCGCTGGAGCCTGCTAAGTCTTCGCGCACATAGCGGACTTGTGGATAATTTTTGACCAGTTCCTTGGTAGCGCCCGTGGCGGGACAATTGTCAATTACTAAGTATTCCTGACCATCATCAGGCAGCAGCATCAGCGCGTCTAGACAGCGCCGCAAATCTTCCGGGCGATCGCGCGTGCAAACGGCTACTGTGGCGAGTGGCAATACCTCAACCGACCCCCGCTCATCCCATTCTAGAGTGTCGTAGAGCAAGTTTTTCCACAAGTTGTCACCAGCACAATTCCTCAGTGTTTTCCGTAATTCGTCACCGCCAATGTGCCCTCCGACTACGTGAAAAAGAGCTTGACCGATCGGTTTTCCGTGCAGTCGAATTAAAATCAAGGCTTTGCTGTAACGCTCCTCAACCGTAATTTCTGGCGGGAGTTTGGATATTTCCAGCTCAAGAATAGCTGTTGCCATTTTAGATTTTAGATTTTAGATTGGGAAAAAATCCTAGATACTCCGTATATTACCGGATGTATTTTAGCAGAAATTGTTTTAGGGGGTAGCAACTTTTCAATGCCATACTTGCCGAGCGCGAATCAAACATAAAGCCTCATTTTGTTAGGGCTATTATTTATTTTTACTTTCAATTACGTGCTGATGTCAAGTTTTTTTGCTACATCATAATATTTTTTATCAAAAACCTTCGCACCTCCAGGCAGGTGTCAATTGCAGGTGTTATTGGCGGTCGGCGCGCTCCCCAGTCTCCCCCTTAATACCAAATCTAAAAACCAGATTTTTTGATCAAACCGGGTTTGTGCGATCGCTCCTCATTTCAGCTTTAATTGCGCTCTGATAATATTCAAGGGCAACATACCAAACAATTAAACGCTCTCGCCCTTCAAACTTTCGCGATTAAGCCGCGCACGGATTATGTGAAAAACACTCCCAAACTCAACCCTAAATCAGACCTAGCAATGATAAAAAAACAGGAGATTACAGGCTGGTTGGAGACTCATCGAGCTAAGATTACTTCTGGCAAGTTAGTGGTATTTTTACAGGATGAATATCATCTATTGTCTGGGAATTTATGTGACTATGTTTGAGGTTCAACAAAAAAACGCATCGTTTTGCCCCCTAGTCAATGAGGGGAGTAAACAGACCTATTATGGGGCAGTCAGTCGATTTGAGATTTGAGACTTCGGCGAGCTCTCAGCCGAGCCGTCTCGCCGCGCTCAGGCGTTTGGCGAGCACTCAGCCGAGTCGGGTTGAGTCGAACGATTTGAGATTTACTTCATAGATGAATCTGGAGCTTGAACAAGAGTCTAAAACTTTAGGCGGCAGGCGATGTTTGTCGGAAACTTATATCCGTTTTTGGGTGGGGTCAAAAAGCCATTGACACTCTCTCCTCGATAGCCACAAAGTTTGCTTAGAAGAATGTATCAAACTTTTACAAAGAAACCGAGCAAACTCATAAAGTCTCTCTCTGCCCTGACAAAAGCAGTTAGCTAGCACGATGCTGGTTCTCCGTTTTTCAGATTGGACTATACACGACCCTCAAAACCCTAAAAATGAAGAATTGTAAAGTTTTATCAAGATGTTGGGTCATCTGAATTAAAATCTCCTCATAAAAAAGATTACCTTTTAGCAGGCGCAAATTGTGGAAAAAGATTTAAAACTCAGAATATGAGATCGAGCTCGCTGCTCTTACACGGTGCAATAAAATGTAACTTTTGATGCAAGAACCAGTAGCCTGAACTTTGTCCAAGACCGAATGCCCGTCAGGCCAATGCCTTCGGAAAATCGCTTTCTGGGCGCTGCATCAAATCTTAAGTGCAATTACTTTTTTTGCACGAGAGCCGGAGCCTTCGAGCAAACATTTAACTCCAGGGCTTACGCACCACAACTTTAGATAAACCGGGTTTTTTTACCGGGATCGAGGACGGCAACAAACTGTTTTCGTCCATCAAATCCGGTTTCTGCGTCCGAGACTGAACTTGATCGAATGAATGCAGTCGCAACCAATGTTTAAATGTGGCGATACTGCAAGTTGCGTGCAAAGCAGGGAGCTAACCGCAGTGATGGATCTCGATTGTTTACCTTACGGCGCAGGCCACGCACAGGAAGGGGTCTGTCTGCTAGTCCGAATGGGGCCGCACCGCATTTTACTCGACTGCGGTATAGAGGATATTGAACCGCTGTCAGCAACACTAAATCGATCGCTGCCAGCCGATTTTGTGGTGTGTACCCACGCCCACTCTGATCATGCCAGAGGTTTGCTAGCACTCCATCAATCTTTCCCCCACTTGCCAATTTATGCCAGCGAAGTGACAGCCCGACTGCTACCGCTCAACTGGCCACAACTGGCTCAGCAGCCAGAGTCACGGTTCTGTCATGGACTGCCCTGGCAGTCGCCGCTCGAAGTGCGCCCAGGACTGAGCGTGCAGTTGTTCCCGTCGGGTCATTTGCCCGGAGCAGCGACTGTGCTGCTGACTTATGCAGCCCCGCACCGCACCTACACCGTGGTTTACACCGGCGACTTTTTCCTGTCTAATTCTCGTTTGGTGGAAGGTTTGCCCCTGGGAGAACTCAGGGGCATGAAGCCGGATGTATTAATTTTGGAAGGCAGTTACGGCACGGCGCGCCACCCTCACCGCCGACAACTAGAAAATCAGTTAGCCGATCGCATCCACCGCGCCATCGCCGACGGTTACTCGGTACTGCTGCCCTCGCCGGCCCTTGGTTTGGGGCAAGAAATGCTGATGCTGCTCCGCAGTCACCACTACTTTACTGGCCGCGACTTGGATATTTGGGTAGACGGCACTGTCGCCGACGGATGCGACGCTTATCTGGAACTGTTACCCCAATTTCCCACCGCCGTCCAAAATTTTGCTCTGCACCAACCTTTGTTTTGGGACGAAAGGGTGAAACCCCGCGTCCGCCGGCTGTCTGCAGAACAACGCCCCGGATTGGGAGCCACGCCCTGTATTGTAATTACAGACAAGTTAGCTGATTTGGCTTTGTATGTTGCCGATGGCACACATCCTTGGATTTTGCTCGCCCCTCAAAAACCAGGATATCCCGTCAGTGACTGGCTGGGCAACAGGCCCGAATCAGGAGTCACAAGTGTCGAAACTTATCTGCTAGCCGAACACTGCGACGGGCCCGGGACTACCCAACTCATCCACAATTTGCGTCCCCAGCACGTAATTTTGATCCACGGTTCCCCTGCATATTTGGCTGACTTGGCTAACTTGGACGAGCTGCGAAACCGCTACCAGTTGCACACTCCGGCGGCCGGAACACTTGTCGAACTGCCGATCGGGGAAATGTTTTTGCAGCCCGCTATCCCGGAAACTAACTATGAGGGAGAACTCAGCGAATTGGGGACAGAGGTAGCAATTAGCTTGCCGAGTCCGATTACAGCCGATCCCCGGTGGGCCAATTTTGCCGATACCGGTTTGGTAGAAGCGCGCTGGCAAGGCGAAGAACTGGTACTGCGCGGCATCTCCCAGCGGGAACTCCTTTTTCAAGGCAGCGCCGTTCAGGCCAACCTTGAATGCTGTGGCAATTGCCAGCACTACCGCAGCCAGCGCTGTTGGAACCAATCCAGTGCTTTGTTTGGCTTTAAAGTAACCCCCGACGGTTTCTGTCCGGTGTTTAAAGCGATACCGGAGTCCGAACTTTTCCTAGAAGATGGGGAAACAGACGGCGAATAAGCTGTCGGGAACCTCGAAACCAGCCCGCAGGCAAAGAAAACAAAAGAACATTCCTGGACGCACCCAGACAAAAAACCCGGTTTCAGCAGGGGTAAGCTGTCGCGTATTGAATTTTTAAACTACTGTGTACTTACGCTGTTGTGGGGAGTAGGGGTTGGGCAGGAGAGCCCGCCATCAAGCTTAAATTTAAAGGCAAAATAGCTTATGTGGTCACAAACCAGAATATTTTTGGCCTCAACCGGGTTTTTTGCATAATTTCTCCACAAAAAAGGGAGAAAAGTCGTTTTCTTTTCCCCCAAGTTTTCCTTCTGCCTCAAGCGCGAGCTCAAAACTATTCCAAATTCGAGTCTGGGTAGTGATTGCGAATTTGTTCGGCTTCGGGACAATCATCAGAAACTAGGGGTTCGCAGTTAGTTCGGGATACCGAAGCCAACTTCTGGGACACAGCTCCAATACTTTCGAGACGCACCATTTCTTCCCAGGAGCTGATTTCGTCTTCTTCGTCGGTTTCGTAGCGCAGCGTGACTAGATCCCCTTCAATATCTAGGATACGAGCGCGCTCTATCCAACGTTGCTGATCTCGAAGAAAAATAGAAACCTCACGACCATCACAACAGAGTTGATAGATTTTGCGCTGTAGCATTTGTCAGTTCTCCTGCGCAGTGTAACTTGCTTAAAATATGGTCTGTTTACCGTAACGTACTTTGGGTTTTACATCGGAAGGCACAGCCGTATGGACTGGCCAGTTTCACGTTTTCCGCAACTTTGGTACCGATGGGAGTTACCAAATTTGATTTTACCACCAAATCTATCTAGTACGCCATTTATCCAATTACAGGTTGTGCAGCCGGTGGCATCCCTCGTGAGAGGCATTTGCCAGCATAGATCGAAGCATTAGGACTGGACAACGGCACGCGATTAACAGCGACAATAACAACAGACTCTGCCTCAAAAATCTCGCTCTCTTTTGCCTCAAGTCCCCCAGAAACCTCTTGTTTCGACGTTTGTTTGATCGCCCACTAACGCCGTCAAGGCTCAATCTCAAATCTCAAATCTCAAAGCCAAAGCTCTAAAGCGACACTCAAACAGCGACAATAAAAACAGACTCTGCCTCAGAAATCTTCCTCTCTTCTGTTTCAAGTCCCCCAGAAACCTCTGGTTTCGACTTTTGTTCGATCGCCCACAGTACCGCCTCTTTCCTCAATCTAAAACCTAAAACCTAAAATCTAAAATCTAAAATCTAAAATCTAAAATCGATTGACTGGAGTGTGATAAAAATCACTGACAGCAGGCAGCCCCTAAATGTAGAAAATGGTGGCGACCAACAACTAGCTTCAAAACGGGCAGCGGAACCTGTGGCGGTTAAGCTAAAAGAATTGCGGTTCCGTTCAACACAAATTGGAGTCATTGCTCGTGCGTATTAAGGAGGCTAATTGATGGTGTACGCAGAAAATTGGTCGCAGCCGTCTATCTTGGAGCTAGCGCGATCGGGCAACTTTCAAGCCCTGAATTACTGGATTGACAGCTTGCTGCGCCCCGAAGGGATTTATGCCCGCGTCGAACAGGCTCAGGCCGGCTGCGTCCAAATCCTCGTAGAATTCCAGCGCGAATTTGCGTCAGATACTACATTACTCGGGAGCACTCTCCGGGAAGGCTTAGTCAAATTTATTTGCCACCAACTCTGGAGACTCAACTCGCCAGCAGTAGAAGGAGTGCGAATTCACGCGCGCTTGGCTGGGGATGCAGACATTCTCTGGAAACAGTCAGTGCGAATTGTCACTCCGGCAAACCGCCAGCGACGGCGTTACCGTTCCCTACCGATCGTCGATTGGGTTAAATTTAAAACGTATCGTTCTCTGCTGCTAGTGGGATCGGCACTTGCCTCATTTATTTTAGGGTGTTGGGTCAGCTACCACGAGGCTGTGACCTTGCAGTTAGGCTCTCCAGTATCCCGCTACCAGCAAGCTGCTCTAATTTCGGGGCCGCCTCCAAAACGTGCGGATACGGTGCAAGCGGCATTAGAAGTGGTACCAGTAGTACAGCAAAAGCAAGTTGCTAATCCTTACGACCCAACAGTAACGCTGATGTTCGGAGGAAATGTGAATCTATCGGATGCGCTCGGAGCATCTGCTGCCAACGATCACCAATGGGCTTTCGCCAATATGGACGAGTATCGGCAAGCAGATGTGGCGATGGTTAACCTAGAAAACTCTTTGACTCGCTCTACATTGGGCTCTGCTAAAAAACAATTAAATTTTAAAGCCGATCCAGAATCGGTGAAAGTATTAACAGCCGGAGGAGTGGATATTGTCAATCTGGCAAATAGCCGCGCTATGGATTACGAGGAACCGGGGCTGGTGGAGACTATGAATACTCTAGATAATAGTGGGATTCAACACCTGGGAGCCGGCAGAGATATTAAAGAAGCGAGGCGTCCAGATATTATTGAAGTTAAGGGTCAGCGAATTGCCTACCTCGGTTATTACGATGCCGAGCTTAACATCGCCGACCAAGGGAAAGCCGGAACTAACCCCCGCCGCAACAATCGCGTGGCGGAGGATATTCGAGCTCTTAGGGGTAAGGTAGACTGGATTATTGTTAATTACCACTGGGGAGTTGAATTGGCAGATTATCCAGGGGACTGGCAGATTGATTTGGCTCGGTTCACGATCGACCAAGGAGCTGATTTGGTAGTGGGACACCATCCCCAGGTACTGCAAGGTGCAGAAATTTACAAGGGCCGCCCGATAGTTTACTCGCTGGGTAATTTTATATTCGGCGGGAATGCTCGCAGGGATTACGATACCGCAGTCCTGAAAGTATCGCTCAAAGACAGGAATATGAAGGTAGAGTTTCTGCCTGTGGAGGTGAAAAAGTTGCAGCCGAAGGTGGTGAAGGGAGCCTCAGCCGATCGCATCCTCAAACGCGTCGAGCAAATTTCTAGTATTTTCGATCGACCGATGGGATCTTCTGTAGTTCTCGATTCCCTAGTCCAGCCAGGAGCGACATCAAAAACTCCAAATTATCCATTGCCCGGAGCAGCAAAGAGCGGTACATACCAGCCGGGGCGAGGTTCCGGGGGAACCTCCGGTGAAAGCAATCAGCAAGGCCCCGGACAACCCAAACCTACTTTGATTTTGCCGGCTTTGCCGGCTGCGCCCCAACAGCCGGACAACTCCTCATTTTTCCCGAACGGGACAGGGCCTGCAATTGAATCAAACCCATCTCCGAATCAAAATTTGCCGCCGCGCATCTACCCCACTCAACCTCAAAATCCCAGCCGGGAACCAGAGCCGTTTACAAAAGAGCCATTCATCAAAGAGCCGTTTATTTCGCCCCCGTCTCCCAATCAAGGAGCAGTGCCGAGTCCCCAAAGCTATCTTCCACGCACTCGGGGTGTATCTTTTGAAGTCGCACTCAAAGAGCAGCCGGCCTCCGCGATCGTTCCAGCTAACAGCAGCAACCGCTCCAAGCACCGGATCGCCCTGCCTCCTATAGCTAGAAGCATTGGTTAGCCGGTGGGGGCCGGAGCGAGGATGCAGGGGGAGGATAGGGGCGGTAATGGGTGAACATCAAGATAATAGCGACCAATTATTAACGATCAATTTACTGACAACCAATGATCAATGACCTACTACCGATGACAAATGTGTTTGCGATCGCGCTCAAGCAAAAGCAGTACAAAACCTATATCCTCTCCGACGAAACGGCTAACTCTACTCTAGAAGTTGTGCCGGAACGGGGCGGTATTGCCACTAGCTGGCTGGTTGAAGGCAAAGAAATCTTCTATTTGGACGCGGAACGGTTCGCCAATCCCGATCTAACTGTACGTGGCGGGATTCCCATCCTGTTTCCCATCTGCAGCAATCTCCCCGACAATACTTACACGCACAAGGGAGTGGAGCGTCAGCTCAAACAGCACGGCTTTGCTCGATACTTGCCTTGGACAGTAGGCGAACAAGTTACGGAGGGTTGCGCGGCTCTTACGCTAATTCTCAATAGCTGCGACAAGACGCTGGCTGTTTATCCCTTTGATTTCCAACTAGCCTTCACTTATCAGATTAAAGGCAATTCTTTGGAAATTTTTCAGCGATACACCAATCTGTCTGCTGAACCCATGCCGTTTTCTAGTGGTTTGCACCCCTACTTTTTGGCTACGGACAAATCTAAGCTCCGCTTTGAGATTCCGGGGATGCAGTACAGAGATCAGAACACCCACCAAAAGGGTTACTTCACAGGGGTTTTTGACGAGACGCTGGATGAAATTGATGTTTCCTTTGACGAGCTCACTGGTCTTGCTGCTACTGTCACTGACGCGGCGAGCGGCTTGCGGCTCACCCTCAGTTACAACTCCAGCTATGGGAAGTTGGTTTTCTGGATGGTGAAGGGCAAGGATTTTTATTGTTTAGAACCTTGGACTGCTCCTCGAAATGCCCTCAACACTGGCGAACACTTGATTTATTTGCAGCCGGGAGCGACTTGCGAGATGCTGGTTCGGATGACTGCAAATTTTATTTAAAAAACACTTGCTATTTCAAATGAGGGGTGCTACTATTAGAAATTGTGTGCGGTAACAATGTTTTCGCGGGTCGCTAGCTCAGCGGTAGAGCATTCGGCTTTTAACCGATTGGTCTCGGGTTCAAATCCCGGGCGACCCATAAAAATTTGTGAGTTAAGAATTTTGAGTTTTGAGCTGAATGCTCGGAACTCAAAATTTTGTTTTTTGAACTTTTAAGTAAATCTGGAAAGATAGTGCGCGATCGGTGGCAAATTGTCTTAATATTATCGTAAGAATTGAGCTTGTTCAAAATTCACTGCCCAAAAATCACAAATAATTAGGAGGAATATCTATGGCGCTTGTACCTATGCGATTGCTGCTCGACCACGCGGCTGAAAATGGTTACGGCCTACCGGCTTACAACGTCAACAATATGGAGCAAATCCAAGCGATCATGCGCGCTGCTGACGAAACCAACAGCCCTGTGATTCTGCAAGCTTCTCGCGGCGCTCGCTCCTACGCTGGCGAAAATTTCCTGCGCCACTTGATTTTGGCAGCAGTTGAAACCTATCCTCACATTCCCATTTCCATGCACCAAGACCACGGCAATGCCCCCGGCACTTGCTATTCTGCCATGCGCCAAGGTTTCACCAGCGTGATGATGGACGGTTCTCTGGAAGCAGATGCTAAGACTCCCGCCAGCTACGAGTACAATGTTCAAGTTACTCGCGACGTGGTGAATGTTGCTCATTCGATCGGCGTTAGCGTTGAAGGCGAACTGGGTTGCTTGGGTTCTCTGGAAACAGGAATGGGCGAAGCAGAAGATGGCCACGGCTTTGAAGGTGCGCTTTCTCACGATCAGTTGCTGACAGATCCTGAACAAGCTGTGGATTTCGTTGAGCAAACCGGCGTTGATGCTCTAGCAGTCGCGATCGGCACTTCTCACGGCGCTTACAAGTTCACTCGCAAGCCGACTGGCGAAATTTTGGCAATCAGCCGCATTGAAGAAATTCACCGCCGCTTGCCGAATACTCACTTGGTAATGCACGGTTCTTCTTCTGTGCCCCAAGAATTGCTGGAAATCATCAACAGCAACGGCGGCAAAATCCGCGAAACCTACGGCGTACCTGTGGAAGAAATCCAAAAGGGCATCAAGTGCGGCGTTCGCAAGATCAATATCGATACTGACAACCGTTTGGCGATTACCGCTGCGGTGCGCGAAGCTTTGTTTGCCAAGCCCGACGAGTTTGACCCCCGCCACTTCTTGAAGCCGTCGATCAAGTATATGCAGAAGGTTTGTAGCGATCGTTACAACTCTTTCGGTTGCGCCGGTCACGGTACAAAGATTAAGCAAGTGTCTTTGGACGATTTTGCAGCTAAGTATGCTAAGGGCGAATTGAGCTCCTCTGCTAAGAAGACTGTCGCTGTTTAAGAATTTTAGGTTTTAGATTTTAGATTTGTCTGAAGTCTAAAGTTAGGATTGCCGGGTAGCTTTGAAGTTGCCCGGTTTTTGTTTGTGCGATTTTATTTATTTAGTTACTGGGCGATTGAAATCGCTACTATACAAACTAAGTCTGCCTCCGCAGACTAAGAGATATCAATTACACCGCAGAGGCGATCGCATATTGCCTCAGCACAGGTGAAATCGTGTAAAAATTTGTTTGTTGTTCTATCAAGCAGCGCCGCGATAGAGATTGCAGGGCATTTAGCAAATCTGAAGCCGGAATTATGTCATTTTCTAGCAATTTTGCCCGGTTGATTGGCTGGCTTTCTTTGGCTAACAAGGAGATTACTTGTTTTTCTAGTTCGGATAGGCGATCGAACTGCTGCTGTAAAACATCTTTCAAATCTTCCGGCAACAATATAGTATCATTTGGTAATAACTCTGTCACGCCTCCACCCAAGTCTTGAATCAGATTCGCCACGCTTTTTAACCATAGGGGGTTGCCTTGGTAACGATGAATGAGTGCTTCACTGTTCTCGCTTTCTTCTAACCCATAATCTCTGAGAATTTCCCGTGCGGCGGCGATGCCTAAACCTTTGAGTTGCAAGGTACGAATAGAAGTATTTTGGCTTTTAACTTGAGTCACTTCTCTCGGTTGTTCCCAACCGATTAACAGAAAGCAGCTTTGATGGGATAATTTTTCTATTTGTTTGAATAAAGAGCGATATTCTTCGGATTCTGGTTTATATTTTCCTGCCAATTTGCCGCTACAGAAAAGGTTGTGAACGTCATCTAAGACGATTAAACAGCGATGGTTTTGTAAATACTTAATCAGCGGTAAGCGTTTTTGGTTTGTTGGGGATGAATCTTGTTTTTCGGAATGGGAAAAAAGCTGTATTAGGTTAGATTGAAATTTATCTATGGTGGGGAATTCGTCTAGAGTGTACCAAACTGCGTACTCAAACTCGTCTTTAATTTGTTGTACGAGTTGTACTGCAAGGGTGGTTTTGCCGATACCGCTGATGCCGGTGAGGGTGATGAGGCGACAGCGTTGTTGTAGAATCCAGGTGGTGAGGGTTTGGAGTTCAGGAGTGCGATCGAAGAAATCACCCAACTCCGGCATTTCGCTTAAATCTTGATGTGAGATTGGAGATTGTTTTCTGTTAGATGTTTCTTGATTGGGTGGGTGTGAGTTTGGGATATTTGGTGGGTGTCTTCCTTCTGCACAGATGTTGAAACTACCACTGATGTATTGTTCGCTGACGTTTTGTGCAAAGTTTGAAGAATTAGAGACTTGGAACCTCTCCATTGTGGAGCGAAAATTTGTTTTACTGACATCTTCCCCTAACTCCTCTGAAAGTATCTGCCATAATTCCGATCCGATTTCCCTGATGCGACTTTCAGAACAGTCAAAATCTTTCGCTATTGCTTTGTATGTCTCGCGTTGTAGAGTTCCCCGCAGTACCGCTGCTTGTAAATCGTTAAGGTGCTGACCCGTTTTGGCAAATACTATCTCATCAGCAAATTTTAACATTTCTTTAAGATTTATCGGGGCTGGGAGAGGCGATCGTTTTGTGTATTGTATCATATTTTCCAGCATTTTCGTACATTTTCGTACAAAAGTAGATAAAATGGAGCGAAAACATGAGAAAGTTTTTGGCAAAATAGAACATTTTTTGACTAGACAAAGCTTTGTTTTCTAAGGAATGATTGGAGAAGTATCACAGCAAAAGGATAATTTTTTGTGATTAAAAATATTGCGTTTGAAGCGAGACTTTCCGCTCTTGATTTGACACCGATTATCAATAAATTGACTGATGAAAGAGAAGACATCTGCTGGAGTAGCGAGCGTGTGCTCCGTGTAGCGGAATCATATCGTCAATACTTGAGTTTAAAATTCTACTTTCCCTCGGAAACAATTGTTCCAACAAAAGAAGTTGATACTTTTTGGCACACTCATATCTTGGATACCAGAAAATATGCCAAAGATTGCGACTCCCTGTTCGGATCTTTCTTGCACCACTTTCCCTATTTTGGTAGCAGAGGAGTTGAGGACAGACGTAATCTAGAGCAGGCGTTTTCACAAACTCGTGAGCTGTATCGGTTGTGCTTTAACTCCGATCCAGGACTCCTCAGAAATGATCTAGATTCTTGGGCTGCTGGCTGCAATCCTGACGAAATTCGGGCTGCTGGCTGCAATCCTGACGAAATTCGGGCTGCTGGCTGCAATCCTGACGAAATTCGGGCTGCTGGCTGCAATCCTGACGAAATTCGGGCTGCTGGCTGCAATCCTGACGAAATTCGGGCTGCTGGCTGCAATCCTGACGAAATTCGGGCCGCTGGCTGCAATCCTGACGAGATTCGGGCTGCTGGCTGCAATCCTGACGAAATTCGGGCTGCTGGCTGCAATCCTGACGAGATTAAGTTCCAGCCAAATTCTTTTGGCATGAATTTAAAAATTCTGAATCTTGTCTGTCGCAAAGTTACGGAATGTGCAAATTAAAGTCTACCCTTATTGCCTAACCTCTTCTCCCAGAGAAGAAGGGGTTAGGCAACCGAGCCTAGCTTTAGCCCTTCTCCCAGAACGGGAGAGGGATTAGGGTGAGGATAGTTCAGGAAAGTTCACATCCCGTAAAGTTTTAGTATGACAGACACCCATAACTTTATTAGATATATAAACAGCGAGGCTTTGATTGAGTGTGGTGTCTATGAAATAGATTTAGCTGTAGAGTCTACAAAATATTCGTTCTTGATGCATGGTCACCAAGAGTGTGTGTTGCCACCGAAAACAATATTTGCACTTCCGCTAAGTCAAAGCCCAATTGATCGCATGGCAGTGCTGCCTGCTTATGTTGGCGGCACTGTTAATTTTTGTGGAGTTAAGTGGTTGGGCAGTAGTTCGCGCAACGAAAATTTAGGTCTTCCAAGAGCAAGTGCAACTATATTGTTAAACTGCCCTCTAACTGGTCGGCTAATTGCAATACTTGAAGGTAGTACAATTAGTGCTATGCGTACTGCTGCTGTTGCCTGTATAGCAGTAGAGTATACTCGTCCAAATCCATATTCTCTTGGCTGTATTGGAATAGGAAAGATAGGACAATTGACTGTTGACTCTCTTCTTTGTAAATTTCCGACCATAAAAGATGTGAACATATACGGCAGAAGTAAAGAGAAGCTTAACGCTGTAACCAAGATACTTAGAGAAAAACATCCCCGTTGTGTATTTAGTCAATCCACAGAGATTAAAAGCATTACACTTCAATCCGAAGTCTTAATACTTTCCAGCACTTCCGCCAAGCCAATTATTAAGATAGATTCAATCCCTGACGATGTTTTGATATTGAATCTATCTTTAAGGGATGCGGATGAGTCAGTATTTCTAAATTGCGATTACATCATTATTGATGACTGGCAAGAGTGCTGCCGGAGAGGAAAGGTAATTTACGCACTGGTGAAAAATGGGTTGCTCTCCAAATCCGACATATATTCAGATTTAGGAAGATTGGTTGCTGGTATTGATGCAATTCCTTCTAAAAGACCTTCTCGTACTATGGTTTTTGCGGCAGGACTATCAATCCATGACATTGCATTTGCTTCGCTGCTTTACCAGCGTTCTATTGATAAGAATATTGGAACTTTGCTTGAGTTATAATGATTGTCTTAAAAGTTAATATCCTGTTTGGAAAAAAGTAATCAGCTTGTCAGGTAATGATTGCCCAATTACTGTGATGAAAAGCCTCAGACGGGGTTGGAGCGGAGAGCCGAGAGATTTTGGTGCTGAGTTCAGCAGTGCGATACTTGCACAGATAGCGATCGCCCCTCGCACCAAATACCAAACACTGCGATGATTGTACACAGTGCGATCGCACATAATCATCATCCCTAATTTGCGATCGACCTCCAGCACCAATTCTCCACAAAGCATCCGGCTGAAATTCATTATCAGCGTCCAAGCGCAAAGTAGCATTGTCGCCCAATTCCACCCCAGCCAACCTCTAATTTGATTGTGTGGTTCGCCGTGACTTCGGAATCTTACCGATAATGCCACATAAAATATTTTTCAATCTATTCAGTTAGCTATAAAAATTCAAGCAAACATAGCATCGCGGGGGCGAGTTTTGCCGCACTAAACTCGCTCCTAATATAAATATTTAACTAAATCCTTCCCTTAAACCTTCTGCTTCTTCCTTCGCGTCCTTCGCGTCTTCGCGGTTCGTTTCTAACACAAATACCCAATCCAAGCCGGCAAAACCTCCGGCGAACCGTACCACTTCCCCGGAGAACGAGGCGAATGCCAAACTCCCTCCAACACCAGATTTTCGGCCCCGTCCAAAAGAGCAGCTTCCACCGGCGTAATTCCATCTCCCCAAGTTTCGCCCTTCCCCACAGTCAACTCGTAACTTTTATAAGCCAGCCAAGTTCCTAAACCGCGCTTGCCAAAAACAGCCTTCCCAGCAGCGCACACGTAGCGCACCTGTGGGTGAAAAGCCCCCGGATAGTGAATTTTGACAAAATCTAGATTTTTGCGCGTCCAGCGCTCTTGAGAGACGTGCGGCGTGCCTAAAGTAATTAAAGTATTCACATAAGGGTGAGCTTCCCACAAACCCGCGTCCTCAAGCACGTCGCCGTGAATCGTGTAAGGCTTTTCGCCCAAATAGATGCGAGAAATCCAGCCGCCGGCGGAATGACCGACGAGATTGATCTGGGGAACGCCGTATTGCTGTAACATTTGTTTGACTGTGCGATCGAGCTGTCGCAAAATTGGCACCATCGACCGCCCACCAAAAGTCGGCAACCAATCTCCCTTGCCCAGAGGCACTGTTACTGTTGGGAAACCTCGATCGACCAGAGATTTTTCTAATTCGCGATAGTCGGAAGCAGCAGCAAAATATCCTGGTAAAATCACGGTTGGTAATGGCATTGTCAATTTTAGATTTTAAATTTTAGATTTTAGATTTTGCAGCCGGAGTGCTACGATCTGTTTTTCAAGTTCAAAGACACTTGCCAAAGCATCCTTTGGATTGCTAACATCTGCCGCTCGTTAAACCTTTTGCTTAGGGAATATCTACTTCTATGGCTCGCGAGCCGATTCAAACATGGTATTTTACCCTAGTTGTCGTTCACTTAGAAGACCGTTTTCTACTGGTACAAGAGCGCAAGTACGAGCAGCAGTGGTATCTCCCAGCAGGGCGAGTGGAAAAAGGGGAGACTTTGCTCGAAGCTGCTATGCGTAATACCCTTGAGGAAGCGGGCATTTCCATCATCATTGAGGGAATTCTCCGGGTAGAGCACACAGTGATGCCTAAGGGTAATGTGCGCCTCCGAGTCATTTTTGTGGCTCGTCCACAAGATAAGACGCCACCCAAGAGTAAGCCGGATGAGCATACTTTGTGCGCGGGCTGGTATTCTCTCAAGGAATTAGACCAGTTGTCGTTGCGGGGAGAGGAAGTTCGAGAAATGTTTCAATATATGGCAAGCGGCGCTCCAATTTATCCCATCGACTTGCTCACCATCGAGGGAGCTCCTTTTAAAAATTACCGCTATCGCTGGTGAATCCATCGATTTGGGATTTGGGATTTTCGATTGAATAATTACTTCCACGGATGAATCCGGTTGTGTAACCGAATTGGAAACAGGGGTCGATCGAACGGATCGATCGTGTTTAATGAATAAGTGGCGCTCCAGATCCCGGAGAAAGACGGTATAGCAGCGGTGCAGTCTGTTTTTTAGATCGCGCCAGTCCTGCCCGCCTGAGGCCCGCTGACCATTCTCAACAATACCTGAGAAACCGTGTATAGGATTTGGCTAAAGGCATTCGGCAAGGAAAACAATGGTTTGAGCAATTAACAACCTCCCCACCCTATTTGCGGTTGCTATACAAGCGTGGAAGCAGGCAAAAAACCGGGTTTCTAGGCTTGAGTGCTGGATGTGAGGATCGCGAAATCTCAATAAAAGTCGATCGGGCAATTTCGAGGGCGATCGTGCTAAAATTATACCTTTAAATTCCCAACCTCTCCTCATTAAAACGAATTCACACTCAATCACAACCACAACAATATAAATTACCAATCCCCCAATCACTCAATCCCCCAATCCCCCAATCTAAAATCTAAAATCTAACCATCTCCCACTCCCCCAATCTAAAATCTAAAATCTAACCATCTCCCACTCCCCCAATCTAAAATCTAAAATCTAAAATCTAAAATTTAAATGACTGACTCTTCCTCCCTCGCCAACACCCTTTCCGAACCGCTGCGCCAGCCTTATTGGTGGGCAGCCCTAGCTTCTGTCAGCCTTCACGGAGTGTTCGGAGTCACTGCCCCGACGCTCTCAAACATAATTTATGGTGGGAATTCCTCAAAAAATATCCCCGGTTCTGTCGGCTTAGTAGAACTAACTCCCGCAGAAGCCGGCCGCCTGCCACAAACCCTACCACCGAGACCGTCTAATACGCGATTTACGCCATTTTCGATCGCACCAGTTCCCCTTCGGCCAGCGCCAAAGTTAGCCCCGCCCTTGCCCCCCCCACCTGATACCATCAACTTGCCCGCCATGCCACCGGGAATGCCCCCTCCTGGATTCTTTTCCCCTCTGCCTCCTTCCCCTCTCCCGCCCTTCACTGCCCCAACAGCCCCGCCACCTCCCAAGACTCCATCCCCAACAGTCAGAGCCCCCTCCCAGCCAATACCCACTTTCGTCCCACCCGTACCTCCCAGCGGTTTCCTTTTCCCTCCCTTACCAGGTAATTTTGATCGCAATATCCCGCCACCACCATCGCTGCCAGAAGCGCCGCAGTTTCCCGGCGGCGGCTCGGAAGATGAAGCAGAGGCGCTCAAAAAGATCATAGCCAGTAGAGGCGGACTTCCACTATTTCCAGACGGAGCTCCAGTCTTTACCCCAGAATTCCCAATTGCCGGCAGGAATGTGGGGCCCGATGGAGTACCAAAATTGACTCAAAAAGATCCCAATAAAAGGAATCTCATCGCAGAAACTCCCGAAGAAAGAATCAGGAGGCAACAATTTGAAGAAGGACAGCGACAGCTAGGACAGCTCGGACAACCCGGTTCAAACTCATCCACCGACACAGGGGCACAGCAAACTGCGTTTGTAACTAACTATCGTGCTTTGTTTGACAGATTCCAAAAGGCTTATCCTGACTTGCAAATGACGGGATCGACTCCTGTGAATGTCCCTTATCCCGTAACAGCTTGCTCGCAAAAACTCCAAGGAACTGCAGTTTTTGGAGCAGTTGTCAGCCCTCAAGGCTTGCTCAAGGCAGAGCCTCAGCCGATCGTCCCCACGGGTTACGGTATTCTCGATAATGCGGCTAAAATTGCGATTATTAGCCCTTCTCTAACATTTGAAGCAGCCACCACGCACAAGCTTTACCAACTGGCTGTCGAGTTTAAGTACGACGAAAAAGTTTGCAGTGGCATTCCTGTCACCCCAACCAGGCCCAACCCACCAGGCCAGCAGCAGCCAGCGCCCGCCCCCACAGCGCCCAGCAGACCAACAGGCCAGCCGCCCTCCCCGGCGCCTACAGAAGTGAAACCGCAGTTTGAGAAGCCGCCGGCCCCCTCAAACAAACCGCAGCCAGGGGCTCAACCGTCGCCGCCCGCACCCAAGCCTGCGGCTCAACCTTCGCCCTCGCCTGAACCGAAGCCAGCCGCGGAACAGTCGCCTTCTCCTCAACCGCAGCCCGCCGAAGAGTCCCCGCAGCCCGAAGCAGCGCCATCTCCCGCCGCCGAAGAGTCTCCGCAGCCCGAAGCAGCGCCATCTCCCGCCGAAGAGTCCCCGCAGCCGGAATCTGCACCATCTCCGGCCCCGGAAGTGTCGCCATCTCCTGCAGCCGAAGTGTCGCCGTCACCATCGCCGGAAGCTGCGCCATCTCCTGCGGCTACCGAAAATTAATTGGGCGTCGGTAATTGGTAATCCGGTATGGGAATAGGTAATATCCAATCTGCTTGCTTCACTATTGTGAGTTAGTAGTTAGTAGGGTGCGTTAGCTTGAATATTTGTTGCTTTTCAAACTAATCTGTACTTGCTGACTTACCCTACTTTCTCCACTAAGAATGAAGTAGTTTTTTGTCCGGCAGAGCAAGCTTTGGATGATTGAATTTTTGAGTAAAAAGCTAATTACCTCTTCCCCTTAACCTCTCAATTGTATTGAACTTTATACATTTGAAATAAGTCGCCACTTTGCTTTTTTATTACCTTAGCGCCCGCAGCTTTAATCATTTTTTCCCAATCTTCTATTGTCTCTAAAAATACTTCGCCGGCTCGATAAGTTTCCAAAATTGCCCAATCTTCTGCTAGAGGAGCATTGGGGTTGAGGACATCAAAAACAAAATGACCGCCCGGTTTTAGTACCCGCTTTACTTCTCCCATGACAATACTCCAATAGTCTATGGGATAGTAACAGCTAAAGCCTGTAGCAAGGCATAAATCGAACAGAGCCTCCTCGTAATTTAATTGGTGAGCGGGAGCCCATTCTACCCCTTTGAACAGCTTAGAATTGAGCTGAGGGCCGCGAGCGTTTAAGGCGTCTCGCGCTGCGCTGCTGATTTCTTGACCGTAAAAATATGCCTCCCAATCCCGCCAAGGGTAGATCAGAAAGCTGACTCCGCAGCCAATGTCTAAACAGCGCTGATTTTTTTGAGGTTTGGCAATTTTCCAGAAGGGAGAAACTGTTTTTGCTTGGAGAGTTCCTGCAACAGATTCTAGGAAAATCGGCATTGCTTCGACTTCTTCGGGTAAAGCGAAACCTTCTCCTCGGTATTCGCGATCGAACCGAGAAGCCACTTGCGACAGTAAAACTTGCCAGCTATCTGATTTTCCTTTAGCAAACCAAGTTTGCTCCTGACCCGCTACTGGGCGCTCGGACTTTTTAGACATTCTTGAATTACCTTTTAGAAGCTTTGAGAGCTTTTGTAAAGTTTTGGCGGTAAGGCTTATTAAAAATTAACGCCGGCCAGAGCAGCGACAGCTTCAGGCGATTTGCAAAACTTCTGTCGAAGTTAGTGCGATCGAAACCATTCCAAAATTTCCAAATACCGCCGCCGTAAGCGATCAGCAATGCCAAGCTAATTAATGTACTCATTTAAAAAACCCCTAAGCAATGGATAGGATTTTGGGTCAGCTAGTCAAAGCGTTACCCTTAATCTATCATTTATCAGATGCCAAAGCGCCCCGATAGCCCTAGCAATTCCACCTTCAGAAAGAGACTTAAAAATCCCCGTTGGCCACAAACTTAAAAATAACACCCCCGAAATAGCTTTCACCGAGTAAGCAAGAAGGGACTTCTGTCAAAAGTCGAGGATTCTGAAGAATTATACCATTTTAGATGCAAGAATTGAAGAATTAAAGCATTGGTAATGACTGATGACAGAAGGGTTTCGAGTACGGGCATACAGTTGCATTCTGTTTTTTAACTGGTATCACCCAACATCCCCTACAAATCCGAGTTCGACCGGGGGATTGGTGTGATGCCGGAAGTTCTAATTCGGTTGAAATCGGTTGCTGCTGGGGGACAGCGTAGCCGAACGGGATTGCCCTGATGTGTAACTACTCGAAGATATTTTACTAAGAACTGATTGCTGGTGGCCAACGAATTACAGCAGGCAAACTTTTTCTAGCGGACAATAGCGGTAGAGAGCTTTCTAAGCAAGGAGGATTTTATGCGTGCAGTGCTGATGGCTGGGGGGTCGGGAACGAGGCTCAGACCCCTGACGTGCGATTTGCCCAAACCGATGGTGCCGATTCTCAATCGCCCGATCGCAGAACACATTATTAATTTGCTAAAAAGACATCAGATCACGGAAATTATTGCAACGCTGCACTACCTTCCCGATGTCATGCGCGAATATTTTACTGACGGGGCAGAGTTTGGCGTTCAAATGACTTACGCTGTGGAGGAAGACCAACCGCTGGGTACGGCTGGTTGCGTCAAAAATATTGCTGAACTGCTCGATCGAACTTTTCTGGTCATCAGCGGCGACAGCATCACAGACTTCGACTTAACCGCAGCGATCAAATTTCACCGCAGTCAGCAATCCAAAGCCACGTTAATTTTAACTCGCGTTCCCAACCCGATGGAATTCGGGGTCGTGATTACTGAGGAAAATTACCGCATCAGTCGCTTTCTGGAAAAGCCTTCTAGCAGCGAAATTTTCTCCGATACTATCAATACCGGCATTTATATTTTAGAACCCGAAGTCTTGGATTACCTGCCGGTAAATCAGGAGTGCGACTTCTCGAAAGACTTGTTTCCCCTGCTACTGGAAAAAAACGAGCCGATGTACGGCTACATCGCCGAGGGTTACTGGTGCGATGTCGGCCAGCTAGATGTTTACCGGGAATCTCAGTACGACGCACTGCGGGGAAAGGTAAAACTGGATTTGAGCTATTATAACCAAGTTCGATCGGGACTTTGGGTAGGTCAGAATACTTTTATTGACGATAGCGCGATCATCGAAGTACCGGCGATGATCGGCAACAATTGCCGAATTGGAGCCCGAGTTAAAATCGATGCCGGTACAGTGCTCGGAGATAACGTGACTGTCGGGGCGGACGCCAATCTCAAACGTCCCATCGTGTGGAACGGAGCAATTGTCGGTGAAGACGCTCATCTTAGGGCCTGCGTGATTTGCCGGAGCACCCGCGTAGACAGGCGCGCTCACGTCCTCGAAGGTGCTGTCGTCGGTTCAATGTCCATCGTGGGAGAAGAAGCACAAGTGGGGCCAAGCGTGCGCGTCTGGCCGAGCAAAAATATTGAATCCGGCGCTCTGTTAAATCAAAATTTAATTTGGGGAGAACAAGCTAAGCGGAATTTGTTCGGTCAGCGTGGCGTTCAAGGACTGGCAAATGTGGATGTTACTCCGGAATTTGCAGTGAAATTGGGCGCGGCTTATGGCTCGACTTTGAAACCGGGGACTGCGGTATCGGTTTCTCGTGACCAGCGGAGCATTTCGCGGATGGTTTCGAGGTCTTTGATTGCGGGTTTGATGTCGGTGGGAATTAATGTGGTCAATTTGGAATCGACGGCAATTCCGATCGCGCGCACGGTTTCGTCTACGCTGTCGATTGCTGGCGGCATTCACGTTCGCATTTCGCCCGATCGCTCCGACCACATTTTAATTGAATTCTTCGATATCAAAGGCATCAATATTACTAAAGGAGCTGAGAAAAAAATCGAGGGGGCTTATTTTAAGGAAGATTTGCGGCGAGCTCTAATTCCCGAAATTGGAGAGATGACGTACTTTAACCAAGCTCTCGATGTTTACAACCGCATTTTTGAGCGGCAGATGAATGTTGAGGCAATACGCTACAGCAATTCTAAGGTGGTAATCGATTACGTTTACGCGGTTTCTGGAGCAATTCTGCCCCAAATGCTTGCCAAGTTCGGTTGCGATGCGGTGGTGCTCAATGCCAGTCTCAAGCAGACTTCTCTAAGCAACGGGGAACGGGAATATTTGCTCGACCAACTCGGCCGTGTGGTGAAAGCACTCAGCGCTAATTTTGGAGTGCAGGTATCGGCTAACGGCGAACAGCTCATTTTGGTAGATGAGTCTGGGATAGCGATTCGTGGGGAAATGCTGACGGCGTTGATGGTAAATTTGATGCTGACTTCTCATCCCAAAGGTACAGTAGTAGTGCCGGTGCACGCGTCTTCTGCGGTGGAGGCGATCGCCCGACGCTATCAAAGCAAGGTAATCCGCACGAAGGCGAACCCAACTGCTTTGATGGAAGCCGCTAACAGGAACCCGAATGTGGTTTTGGGCGGCAGCGGCCTTATGGGTTTTATTTTCCCGCAGTTGCATCCCGGATTTGACGGAATGTTCTGCATTGCTAAAGTGATAGAAATGATGACGATTCAGGAGCGATCGCTCGGACAGATCAAGGCGGAGCTTCCCCGCATCACCCACCGCAGTTACAGCGTCCGCTGTCCTTGGACTATCAAGGGTTCGCTGATGCGACATTTAGTAGAAACTCATTCGCCCGATCGTTTAGAATTATTAGATGGAGTGAAGATTTTTAACTACAGCGACGACAATTGGGTATTAGTTTTACCCGATGCTAGTGAACCGACGGTTCATATCTTCGCCAACAGTGAGGATCGAGATTGGGTATCTGAAACGTTGAAGGAGTACCGTGCCCTCGTTCACGATTTTGTCACTCAAGCCGAGGCGGCGGTTCTCCAAGATAAATTTGGTAACGTGTAATCCGTAATCGGTGACAAGTAATAGCGAATAGCGCCTAAAAATCAGTAATCACCAATTACCAATTTGCAGGCAATTCCCAAAAGCAAGACGCACAAGTCATCGGTACACGGATAGCTATTTTTTCCTTCTTCCTTCTTCTTTCTTCCTTCTTTCTTCAACATCCAATTCCCAATTACGCACAGATAACAGATGAATAGCTGCATTTTGATGGCGGAAATAATTCAACAACCGCAACTACGTTATACTCCTGACAATCAACTTCAAATCGCTGAGATGTTGGTGCAGTTTCCCGGCCCAAAACCCGAAGATCCACCCGAACATTTGAAAGTGATAGGATGGGGAAATTTTGCTCAAGAAATTCACGAGAAATATCACGAGGGCGATCGCGTGATTATTGAAGGACGGCTGAGCATGAATACGATCGAAAGAGATGGTATTAAAGAAAAGCGCGCTGAACTGACAGCTCAAAGGATTTACAGTGTCGGCGCCGATGCCATGAGTTCGGCTCCCGCAGGTAGAACCGCCCCCGAACCTGCTCAAATTCGCGACAGCGCCCCGGCTAATGTGCCTAGCAATGTAGTACCTTTAGGCTCGCGGAACCGCAGTTCTAACAGCGCTCCAAGCGGCCCTAACCGCACGTCTAGTTCGGATTGGAACTCGCATCAGTCTTCAAGTTCTGAGTCCGATCGCCCGTCGGGTTCGTCTAACGAACCGGAAAATCCCGATTACGATCCGATTCCATTTTAAAAATTAGGGTGCATCACTTTACGAGCGATCGCAAAACTGCGCCGTTCGATCAAAAGTGACGCACCTTCATTTAAGAGCGATTCCCTACGGGATAACTTCGCACGCGCGTACTTCATTCAGGAAAAAAAGGGCGATCCTCTTCGAGGGCTGCGCTAACGAATTTGGCCCAACTACGAGCTCTCATTGCAAATTTTACAGCTTGATCGTCACAACTTTTTTCTTGCTTTTTTCGTCGCGCAGCACGACGGTATTGTAGGGTGATGTATCCGTCCCCAGCGGAATTGGCAGCTTAAAGCTGCTGCTTTTATGCTTAACTTCGCCTAAATCAATGCTTTTCGTTATATTGCCATCTGTTGCCAGATAAGCGGTAAGTTCGCCTTTATAATCTTCAATCAAAAAGTCTCTGAAGAAAACGACTTCCCCAGCCTCGGCATCGATAGCAAGGATGACCGTACCGCTAAACGTTGCGCCTTTTTCTTCTTCATCAACCGTCGCCATTTTAATTTCCGAGGGGTCTTGACCGGACATATCTGGCATAAATTTTTTCTCCTGAGCAAAGCGCAATAATTACAGCGGATTCCAGGTTTATGAAGTACACCCCAGAAACCCGGTTTCTTCTGGATTTCTCGCCAGAAATCGGTTTTATTCAAGAAACCTGGTTTCTCTGTACTTCACTTACCTGGAAAGTGCTGTAACAAGAAGCTTACCTCACGCTAGGGGCGATCGCAAAACTCTTAGGACGTATTTGTGCATCGGTCTTGCTTCTCTCTAAGGTTAGAGAAGCCCGCGATCGCGCATTAAGCTGTGGAGCATTTAAACCAGTAACGAGGCTAGTAGGGTGCGTCAGCTAGAACCCTTACGCTGAAACGGAAAACCTTAGATGCTGACGCACCTTACGCAAGTCCTTTAAATGCCGAACAGCTTATACCACCAATTATCTCAATTCTTGAATCAGTAAGGAATGAGAATTAAATAACTTCCACTCTTGAAAGTGGGATGGGCCTAAGATCCCGTCCTTTTTGGACGGGATCTTAGGCCCATCCCACAATAACAATTAAAATTGTAAGTTATTTAATTCGCGCTTCTAAGTACAGACTGTTAAAATTATCTCTAGAATACCCCCAAGTCTCGCAGACACCGCCGCGTTAATTCGATTCGATATTTAGCATCCTTACGGTTGAGTTTTTAAGTGATTGGGTGGAGAATTAAGCCTGATGTTTTTGAGAATTTAAGAGCGATCGCACTTTGCTCAATAAAGGGCGATCGCCCTAAAAAATTATTCTTTCCAGTAACGGGTTAAAATCCGCATTACTTCACCTGCTAGAGGGGACTGTAAAGGCGGGCTCCATTCACCAAATTCTGCAAAACCCAAAACGTGCAGCAGATTGATGATGCTTTCTACTCCTTTGGGAATCCCGCAAATCAACAATCGGATCGGTTGCTTTCCGATGGGTGCGTCGGGAATGTCTTCGCGAAGGATTTCGGGAACTGACTTTGGCTGTGATATCATGAGTTTTAACTACAAAATAGTCGGATAGCGATCGCCCTTGAGTTTTCGAGGCAAAGGGGCGATCGCTTTTCCGTTTGTACATCCTCAGCATAGTTCATTTTCTGAATTAGTCAACTGCCAAGCTCAAATAATTTACCGTAGCGGTTAATTAAAGGATAGTGAAGGTTGCGGGATGGTAACATCAGCTTGCAAAGTCCAGGCTATTAATTGAGCATCAACAGTGGTCATCCGTTGGAAATTGGCAGTTGTAATGGCCGAGCGAAATATCAGCAACAAAGAGTTGGCTGCTTTGGTGGGGATGCACCCAACTTCGTTTTCGAGACTCAAAACCCGCCGTCGCCTCACGAGAATTGACGAATCCACTCTCAATGCTCTGTGCAAAGCGCTAAACTGCCAACCGGGCGATTTAATGGTGTATGAGGAAGACGAGCCCGATCGCACTTAAAAAACCGACTGCGATAGTTAGTAGTGTTGACAGCGACGCACCCTACACATTCGTGAAGCGAAGCTATCCCGTAGGGAATCGCACAATTTCCACTGCAAAAACGCGAGCAAACTCAGCGACAAGGATCGATCGCACTCGATCGACCTCAATTCCGGGAATAAACTGCTCTAAACTGCCAACAGGTCGATCGGGAATCCCGCAAGGTACAATTTGGCCAAAACCGGCGAGATCCGGACAAACATTTAAAGCAAAACCGTGCATCGTAATCCAGCGGCTGACTTTAATGCCGATCGCACCTAGCTTGCACCCATCCACCCAAACCCCAGTCATACCGGGAACCCGCGAACCCTTCAACCCCAAAACTTCCAGCACCCCCAGCAGCACTTCCTCCAACTGCCGCAAATACCAGTGCAAATCTTGTTGGTGACGGCGCAAATTTAAAATCGGATAGCCAACCAATTGACCCGGACAGTGGTAAGTCACCTCGCCGCCCCGCTCAACTCGGTGCAGTTCTGGCTGAGTTTGGCTTGGGTCAAATTTCAGAAATTCCAGCTTTGATCCCAGTCCCAAAGTGTAAACCGGCGGATGTTCCAGCAAAATCAGGACATCTGGCAAATCTGGCCTGTCGCGCCGTTCTTGCACGAGTTTTTGCTGGATTTCCCAAGCTTGGGAGTAGGGAACTTGTCCCCAATCGAGGAGCAAGCAGGGTTGTGCATTTAGTGGTTGATGGATTAGAGGAGAAACCATGCAAAAAATCAATAGTATTTTTACGGAATATTGGCCCAGCTTAAATCAAGAATTGTCAACATATAATAAAAGATTTGGAAGATAAGTGTTTTCGAGAATACATAGTGCTACTGTATAAAATATACCGAAGTTACAGAAGGGAGGGAGCTCTATGAAGCTTGTTATCCAGGGTAAAAATATAGAAATCACCGATGCGATTCGCGAGTACGTCAATCAAAAGGTGGAAAAGGCAGTTAGCCATTTTCAAACTTTGACGACTGAAGTGGACATACATCTATCGGTGGCTCGTAACCCCAGGATCAATCCTAAGCAGACTGCTGAGGTGACAATTTATGCTAACGGCAGCGTGATTCGGGCTGAGGAAAGCACGGAAAGCCTATATGCAAGCATAGATTTGGTTGCCGACAAGATAGCTCGTCAACTGCGGAAATTTAAGGAAAAACGTCACGACAACAAAATCCAGAGTAGTGCCAAAACGGTTACGGTAGTTGATGAACATCCTGTAGTAGCGGATCTGATTGGCGATCGAACTCCCGAACTTCCTGCTGAGGTTGTACGGACTAAGTATTTTGCTATGCCTCCAATGACTGTGCAACAAGCTTTGGAACAATTGCAGATTATCGATCACGATTTCTATATGTTCCGTAATGCGGAAACAGACGAAATTAACGTACTCTACGAACGCAAGACTCACGGTGGCTATGGAGTTATCCAACCCCGCCACAGCAACGGTAACGGTAATAGCAAAAATGGCAAAACTGCCGAAAGCGCTACATCTGAAAAATCGAGTGTTGCAAAAAGCTAGATAATTGCTGAGTGCTAATTGTTAATGGCTGCAAGTCGTTAGCAAAAAAGGACTAAAGTCCTTACTACGAACCACGAGTTTTTAGTAAGGACTTTAGTCCTTTCTTGGTTTTTTAGAGAATCATGACTGAGGTGTTCACTACCAACAACTGGTAAAATCTGTCTTTACCAGCTAGCTGTATCTCGCGACTAAATCTTTCGCTGCTTGTCGGTGTTTTTCTACCAAACTCGGCGGGGAAAGCACTTGGGGGCTATCCATATATCTTTGCACCCACACACTGAATTCGTTCAGGGAGGGATGGGGCAAATTTATCTAATAATTAACATACAGCAGCTTGCCAAAACTGTCCCTCGGCCCTTCCTTAATTTTTTGTCGCGGGTGTCGCCGATCTCCCTCTAGACTCCTTGCGCTGTCTGGGGTGTAGAATGGAGGTGAAACTAATTGAATGGAATGTATGCGGAAGTTAGTTTTCTCAGATACAGAAATGTTTTATCGTGAGCTAAAGACAGCCTTGGAGCAAAGTGAGCAAGTTGAAGTTATTACAGACTACGAGCGATATTCAGACCTTCCAGAGAAGTTAAAAACCATTTTTGAGTTACACAAGAACAAATCGGGAGAGTGGGTAAATATAGCTACAGGTGCATTCATCCCTTCTTCTGCTGGGGTTACTACAATTAACTACTCTGCCCTCTATATTTTTGCTGGTGCAGGTGCAGGTGCTATTCTTGGATTTATAGTTGGTGGCCCTGTTGGAGCAGCAGTTGGCGGTGGTATCGGAGCCATAGTTGGAACTCTTGCTGTTGTGACATCAAGCGGAAGGCATCATGTAGATATAGAAATTGATGCGAAGGGTAAACTCCGGCTTAAGATTAGCCCAATCCATTGAACAACGCGACACTCCCCACTGGCTGGGGAAACTAATTGAATGGGAAGTTTGTTAACTCTGGGGTCAAGTTTGATAATCTGTGTTGGTGCTCCCCACTGGCTGGGGAAACTAATTGAATGGAAACTGACCTGCATCGGCGCAAGGGTCGCACCAAATTTGTTGGCCCAACTCCCCACTCGCTGGCGAAACTAATTGAATGGAAACGCGCGGCCTGCACTGCGATTTTCGCGCCAATATCACAGAAACCGGGTTTTTTAGCTAATCTGCTAGATAGCAAATCATTTTCGTAAAAAACCCCGGTTTCTGGCCACCCGCGCGCCATCTAACTTTTGATGGTTTCTAAAGTTTTGAGTGCTTCTGCAACGTGTGCTTTAAAGTCTAACATGGAGTCAAAAATATGCTTGACAACGCCTTCTTTGTCAATGACATAAGTTACTCTACCGGGCATAATCCACAGGGTAGCTGGAACTCCATATAATTGCCGAACTTTGTTGCCAGTATCGCTCAGCAGTGTAAAGGGTAGCTGATATTTGGTGGCAAATTGTTGGTGCGATTGTTGGGTATCTTCGCTAATTCCTATGACTTCTGCGCCTGCGTCTTTGAAGACTTCGTAGCTATCTCGAAAAGCGCAAGCTTGGGTGGTGCATCCGGGTGTGTCGTCTTTGGGGTAAAAGTAGACTATGACGTTTTTTTTACCTTTAAAATCTTTGAGGCTGACTGATGTGCCAGTTTGAGATGGTAAGGTAAAATCGGGGGCGGTGTCTCCTACTTTGACGGTCATGTTTTTTTAACTTAGTAGATGTGTTGGCGTGAAATTTTAACTTTTGTTATTGTACAGTTTTTTGTGACCAATAGTTCGTAGTTGCGATCGCCCGATTCGGTATCATCCCATTTTTGCTTTCTCGCAATCCTAAAAACAACCGTTTTTACCAAATCTCGATGCAGCCGACCATTCGCAGTTATGGGTATTAATTGAAGAGGCTTGTTTGAACCGCACATCCACGGGGATTAACGAAGATTCTGATTAACAATGGGAGGCGCGGCGCAGAAGCCTTGCTACTGAGATGTTGCACCATTCTCTATAAGCCTTTTATGAACAGGCTTTCCGGCCTGTTCCACAAGAAAATTCACTCTGTGTGGAACAGGCCGGAAAGCCTGTTCTTGAGAATGGTGCAAGATGTGAGTTACTACAAACTTAATTGTTATCGGCCTTTAGTTAAATTTTTTAATTCCCGCCATATTGGAGGAATTTGACCGGAGTGTGTGCGGGGCTGGGTGAGGATTCCTTGAGTGGGACTGAAGAGCAATGATAGCACAAATAACCCCGATGCAACTAAAACTATTGCGGGGCCGGATGGCAAGTTATAGAAGTAGCTGAGATACATTCCGCTAATGCTGGAAATAACTCCGATTATTGCGCCTAAAATCATTACTTGGTGCAGGCGAGTTACTAGGAGATAGGCGGTACTTGCGGGTGTAATTAATAGGGACAAGACTAGCACTACGCCAACGGCTTTGAGGCTGGCAACTATTGTGAGGGCGATGAGTACCATCAGTCCGAAGTTGAGCAGGTTTACTGGTAAACCTGTGGCTTGCGCTCCTAATGGATCGAATGTATAAAATAGCAGTTCTTTGTAAAAGACTACTACAACTAATAAGACTACGGCGACTATGACGGCTGTGTCGATCGCATCTTCGACAGTAACCCCCAGGATGTTGCCGAAAAGAAAGTGGTTGAGGTCGATTTTGTTGTCTTTTTGGACGATCGTAATTAGGGTGATGCCGAGGGCGAAGAATGCCGAAAATACGATGCCCATTGCCGCGTCTTCTTTAATTGTCGATCGAGCTTTGATCCAAGCTATGATTACTGTACTCAAAACTCCGGCAATGAAAGCGCCGATAAAAATGTTTGCTCCGAGGATAAATGCGATCGCCAATCCGGGCAAAACCGAGTGGCTGATGGCGTCTCCGAGCAAGGCCAGCCGCTGTACCATTAAGTAGCTGCCGACGATCGCGCAGACGATGCCGACGAGAATGGCAATTATGAGCGATCGCTGCATGAATCCGTACTGCAACGGCTCAATTAAGGTTTGGATCATAAAATTATCAAATCACAGTTAACTAATGACTAACAACCAAAGCAACCCGGTTTTATCTGAGATGTTGTACCATTCTCAATAAGCTTTTTAGGAACAGGCTTTCCGGCCTGTTCCACAAACAGTGAATTTTATTGTGGAACAGGCCGGAAAGCCTGTTCTTGAGAATGGTGCAAGATGTGAGTTCGATCCGAGATTTATCGTTGCCCAATTCAATATTATCCAAGAAACCGGGTTCAAGAGTGTAACTCCTAGATTAATGACTGCTGGCTAATTAAGCTGCTTGTCCGGCAAAGAACATTACTTGTCCGCCGTAGGCGCGGTAAAGGTTTTCTTGGGTTAGCACTTCTTGGCGGGAACCAGCGGCAATCAATTCTGTATTCAGCAAAATTAAATCATCAAAATTGGTGATTGATTCGCCTAAGTCGTGGTTGACTACTAAGACGATTTTTCCGGCATTTGCTAGCTCGTGGAAGATGTCAAAAATGATATTTTGAGTTTTTTGGTCAACGCCTACAAATGGCTCGTCAAAGCAGAAAATAGCGGCTTCTTGGGCTAATGCTCTAGCTAGAAATACTCGCTGTTGCTGTCCGCCGGAAAGTTGTCCGATCGGTCTGTCTTTGTAAGCACTCATACCTACTCTTTCTAAGGCATCGGCAGCGGTGCGGCGGCTAGCTGCCGAAAAGCGGCGAAACCATCCGGCTTTTCTGACTCTTCCCATCATCACGACATCCCAAACGGTGGCGGGATAGTTCCAGTCAATTTGCGATCGCTGGGGCACGTAGGCTACTGTTTCGAGTCGATCGGCGATCGCTTCTTCGCCCCAGGTAACAGTGCCGCGATTTGCCGGAATTAAGCCCAACATTGCTTTGATCAGCGTGCTTTTGCCGGCACCGTTGGGGCCAATAATACCCGTCAGCCTTCCCGGTTTGACGGAAAGATTGATATCTCTGAGTGCCTCTACCGTGCGGTAGTTTACTGCTAAGTGCTTAACAGCGATAATTTCAGTGTCGGTAGCGCTGTCTTTGAGGTGGCAAACCATTTCAGACCAAGGATTCTCGTTGGGGAAGGCGGCGGTATTCATTGCGGTGACTCTATCTCCTTTTTATTAAGTTTACTGTAAAAATGAAAAGAATATGAAATCATCGGTAAATAGGAATAATCGGGAACGCACCAGAGGTAGATAATGCGACAGTCCAAGCTGGAAACCCCTCAAACTATAGGTTTGGCGGCGAAAATCTCAAGTCGGTTAAAACTCATATCTTCCACAATTCTCAATAACAGGCAAGATGCCTGTTCCACAAAGAGTGAGTTTTCTGGTGGGGTGGGCATCCTGCCCGCCCAGACAAGGGTTATTGAGAATGGTGTCAGATGTGAATTAAAAGCGAGAGCAATTGTGAAGCAATCCTATAAAGGGGAGTTTAGCAGTGAGTCGGCGATTGAAACCTCCCGCCATGGATTGAACAAGTCCAAAGTATTTTTTATCAGAACTATTGCCTGCGGCATTTTGACTTTGGGCTTATTTAGTTGTACTCAAACCCAGGGTGATCGCCTCTCTCCAGAGGCAGATGCTAAACCCAAGGTAGTTGCTACCAGCACAATTATTGAGGATTTGACCGATCGAGTAGCGGGTGGCGAAATTCAGCTAACAGGAATTTTGCAGCCGGGAACCGATCCTCACGTTTACGAACCTGTGCCAAAAGATTCTCAAGCTTTAGAACAAGCTAACTTAATTTTGTATAACGGTTACAATTTGGAACCGGGATTAATTAGGATGATGAATGCGGCCGGAATTAAGGCGCGGAAATTAGCAGTGGGGGAAGTTGTCAAGCCTTTGCTACTGAATAAAGAAGGCAATACAGTACCCGATCCGCACGTTTGGGGAAATGTGGAAAATGTAGTTCAAATGGTGGAAGCAATTCGGGATGCGCTAATTGACCTGTCGCCGGAAGATCGGGAGAAGTTTACGCAGAATGCTGTGAAACTTACTGCAGAGTTAAAACGTTTGGATAGTTGGATCGAACAAGAGATTAAAACTATTCCCGAAAATAAGCGCGAATTAGTAACAACCCACGATGCTTTTCAATATTACAGCCGCGCCTACGGATTGGGAAGTGCTGGCAGTTTGATCGGGATTAGTACGGAGGAACAGCCCAGCGCTCAAACGGTGCAAAAGTTAGTAGAATCCGTGAAAGCTGCGGGAGTTCCTGCTATTTTTGCCGAGACTACAATTAACCCGCAACTGATTAGAACAGTGGCGGAGGAAGCGGGGGTGAAATTGGCGGCGCAGCAACTTTATTCGGATTCGATTGGGGCGCCCGGAAGCGAGGGCGATTCTTATGTGAAAATGATGTCTGCTAATACTCGCGCCATCGTCGAAGCTTTGGGGGGGAAATACACGCCGTTTGAAGTTAGCAAGTAGCAAGTATGGTGCGTCAGAATAGTTTTATTTTCTGTGCGGATAGGGTGACAGCTAACTGATAGCCGTTTCCAACAAGAATGCAACCGTAGGTAATATCTAAACCCCAATAGTCATCCTTGATTCCCAATCTAAAATCTAAAATCTAAAATCTAAAATAGTCTGACGCACCTACAAGTTTCAGTTTACCTGCTTCGACAAAATTAAATTGAGCACGTTCAATTCGTTGGAACTTAAAAGATATTTATCTGTAAAAATCTTTTCTCGGCTTTGTTCTAAACTGTAGCTTCTAAACACGATAAATGGAAAGTCTTGATACTTGTGCCCGATCGGCATTACACTATCTACAGGGTAGATCGATCGCACATAAGCCGACAAAATATCCCGAAACCTCCTGTCTTCCGGTTCTTCCAGCCTGCTGTCAGCAAAATACTCTTTCATTTCCTCAGCGCTGACAAAAGCAAACAAGGGTATAGCATAATAGCGATCGAACTGCTGACTCTGCTCTTCAAAATACTGAGTTTTCTCCAAATCGCCGTTAAGAAACTGCAAAAGCTCGATCGCACCTCCTCTTATAGCCGATATTACATTCTCCGGGGACGAATCGCTATCCCTAATTAGACGCATTTTGTGCAGCAACTTCTTCTCTAGACATTCCTTAATTTCTCGATGCAGCGACATCTGGTATGTTTCTACCAAATTTTGCTTAGCTAGAGGTACGAGCAACAAACTACCGCAAACATGACCGAGTTCTAAATTATCATAGCTCAACAAACCATCAAGAGGATTGCACTTTTCCAAAAATTTACGATTAAAATCGTCCCGCATTTCCAGATAGGAATCGCCCTTTTGACGCGACTTATCAGAATTTGTCAAAACAAACTCCCCGCGACCCAAAAGCTGTTCCAGGCTCGTATAAACCTCCTTAAACAACATATTTCCTCGCTGGCTCTCGCTCTTTAATGTCTTAATTAGAGCCGCCATTTTGCTGCTAAAAGTATCCCCGACTGCGGAAACCGACTTACCGCCAATCGGAATCATCAAAAACTTATCCCTACCCAAATATCCATATCCCACAATCCGCGTCATCACCGCAGTCTTGAGAATTAGCAGTAAATTCAACAAACTCAACTTGCTTTCTTGTAAAGAAAGTTCCGCATCATCAGCGTAATAAACTGCTGTATCAGACAGATAAAAAACCAATTCCTTATCTTCACCATCAAGGGTTTTACCGTTGTCATATTCTCCGCGTCCCCGATAAATTACCTGTATCACTTCCATGAGATTTTTCTCAATCTGAAAGCGGGGAATATCTACTAAAATATGCTTAGTTTTTGGGAAAGATAAGCCGCGACTTCCCGATGCAGTCATAAAAATTACTTTAGCTGTATTTTTGCACTTTTGTATTTGCTCCTTCTCCTCTTCCGAGATATTCGCGTGGACTTCCAGATAATCGGTATAGCGATTAAATTCTCGCTCATTTTGGATTTTATCAATTAACTCCGCCAATCTTCGCTTATCCTGAATGTAGACGATAATTTGTTCAACTCCCGGTATTGCTAACCGCTGATTGATATCCTCAATTATTTGAGACTGTACCCGTTTTACCAAATCATAATTTATTTTTAAAGAAATATCTTCAGTGAATTTAACAGCTTCTACAAACACCTTGTAAGTTATCTCTAAACTGCTAGCCGGATAGGAATTCGTATTGATAAGTTTAGCAGCTAATCGTTTAAATTCAAAAGGAATAACTTGTAAAGACGGGATTTGCTCAGAAGTTTTTGGGAGCTTTTTGAAATAGATTTTATCCGGTTCCGGCGAGGTATCATCGAGGTGTTGTTTAATCACGTCCGGGTCAACAATCGAAGCATCGGCTACAATAATTTTAGTATTAAAACCGTGTTTTGGGGTGTGCAAGTCATATTTGTTAAGCAGCCTACCAATTCCATGCAAAAACTCAACGCCGCCGTCGTCTCCAGTAATTTCATCTATCATAATAAAAATGTGTTTTATGCGGCTGGAGATTTCTTGCATTCTAGGAGAAATGACTGCTTTTTCCCCCTTGTTGTAAGCATCTTGAAATATTTTCTCTAAATGCTGGAGAGTATTTTTTCCGGTTTCTGTCACCTTTAAAGACTGAATGGAAACGGTAGCCACGATATTGTTCGATGTTTTACGATTGACGAGCGAATATATTCCCTCACAAATGCTATTTAGCACTCCATGCTTTTTGCCTATCCTAGGTTTGATTACTGTTTCTCCCTTCCTTTCAAGTTGCGGCTGGTGATATTCCTTCCGCTGCATTTCGGCCCTGTTGTTGATGAAGTGGACACTTTTTTCTTGAAAATTTTCGTGATGATTATTTGCGACGTAGTTGACGGTACATTGTCCAAAATTGCTGTCTATAGTATCGGAACTTGAGTTAATGCAAAATAAGCGATTGTCGCACAGCAAACCAGTCTTTTTGTCTCGAAATTTATCGATGATATCTAAGTTGACTTGCTTGCGGGGACTGACGTACAGGAATAAGAAACCGTCCTCGATATGGCTTTTGAGAAAATTGGCGATCGCAGTTGTTTTCCCAATTCCCGGATTCCCCGTCAAAAAGATATAAGTTTCATCAGATTGCAGTGCTTTGACAATCAATTGAGCGTGAGCATTTCTCAGATGTAATCCGCGATCGATTTGCAAATCATCGGCCAGTTTATCTGATATAATATCTATGGAATTAACAAAATTATCGATCCGCTCTGTATTACGTACAGGTGTAGAATTTTTGCCAAGCGTCAACAAATCGCTGACAAACTTTTTGCCATTTTGAAAACTGCGAGCTGCGTTGAGTTGAATCGTATCTAAAACATCGCCGCGAGCATCGTTAATCTCTTTATTTTTCGCTTCCTGCTGGTAGATTTTGGCACAATTCGCCAAGATGTCAATTTTATCACTGCGGAGGGAAATTGCGCTAATTGTGCGATCGCTATAACCGACAACATTCAACAACACCTCAGCACCATCAGGAATCATACCAGTCGTTTGCAGAAAACCGTAGAAGCTGTGAGCGTAGCTACCAGCCTGAATCAACTTAGCGCTTTCCTTATCCTTATACTTAAAAGCCGTAAAATAGCGGTTTAAACCCTCCGAAAAGTCAATACCTAAAGTGCTAGTATCGATTCGCAGATTAGAAAAAACACTTTTCGATCGCAAATAGCTAATTTCTCTGAGCAAAGACTTCCGCATCACCTCTATTTCGTTGAGATTATCGACTTTTTCCGAAGTCAACGGAGGAGTAAACACAGACAAATCAACGCACAGAATTCTAAAATCCTTACCATTTTGCAACAAAATCAGGGTATCAGCTTGCAAAAACTCGCCTTTTTTCTTGTAGCGGCGGATGTAGGAGTTAATCTCATCGTCTGATAAATTTGGTGGCGCTGTTTCAAACTGAGATAATACCTTCTTAAATGCTTTAAAAACTTCTGTCTCATCGTCATTCTGGGTTCTAATACTGTTAGCACAACTCAAACTGCACTGAAAATACAAGATTTGCGATAACCTTAAAGTCCATCCCGTAGATGTGAGGTACTCCCGGAAGAAATTCAACCCACCAATAAAGCCTTTTTGGACAAAAAATAGACTCCACTTCTCAACAATTTTAGCATCCAAACTACCGAGGAGATTAGCTTCCCTAGTTATTTCCGCCATCATCTTTGGCAATTCTAGTTTCTGCAAATCGAGACGGTAGGAATCTCCGAAATTGTGAGCTATATTTTCACGCTGAATATACGCCAGAATCCCAATATTAAATCCCACCTCAAACAGCCGTCCAAAATCTTCACCAATCATGATTAATACCTCCCTCATCCACATTCAAGACTTCTCTTACCTTATTCAAAAATGCCAGGGAATTAAAATCCGCACTACCGCCAGCATGACTAAATACAGACAAAGCACCCACCGATTCATCGCCAATAATGCGCTCGTAGGGGTCAAGTTTTAAACTAATATTGTGACGAGCTTCATACCGAGAAAAGTGGAATATTGTTAGATAATGTAGCAAAGTATTTTTGATTGCACCATCATAAATCAAACCTTCACGAATATCTTGATCGTCTAGGATACCTTGATAGATATTCAACAGTGTCGAGTAGGAAATCACACCGTTATAAAAGTTTTTTTCCTCCCTGACTCTAATTCCGTTAAACAAGTTGAAAAACATCACAGCTTGCTGACTGATATCTGCAAACAAGCTTTCAAGCTCCATTGCATCCTGAATGTAAAAGGATTTTCCCCTATCGCCTAGGAAACTGCGGACATAGTATTTATCAAAGAATATCGGATAAATTTTGATATCCCGCCTCTCTCCTTTCAAAGTTCGGAGCAATTTTTTTGACATGAAAGACAATTCCTCATCTTCCTCAGTCTGAGTAATATGCAGCGTACTCATGTAAGGTGCTTGCGAAATATATGCGAAATTCCGATATCCTTGCTGATAAAGCTGACTCATTGCATCTTCAAGGATTAACGGCTCAGAATAAAGACGGCTGACACTGTAATTCTCGGAAAGTGTTTTCAGCATTTCGACTTGAATTGTACTGTCATCTAGACGATTGATTCCGACAATTTCTCCGATTAAGCAGGCTTGTCTTTGGAAGCGGTTTTGATTGCTTCTTTTCGCATCACTATCCCGGCTGGAAACGACAATAATTGCCAATTTATCCAACTCAGGGGCTAGCTGTACATTATCATCGAATCGAAACTTTTTAGGAAGAATTGAATACAGGGAACTCAAACCGTTACGAATTGTGTAACCATTGGGCGTTTTTCTAATCCGAAATCCTTGAGAAGTTGAGCGTTGTTTTTCACTCAAAATATGAGACAATGTTTTAGAAAGGTTAGCCATAAATTTTTCTGATGGCGAAGGGTGTTTGTCGTCACCTTCGTGGAGCCTCACCATCGGAATAAACAAGTTGTCCGCAGTGTTTTCGAGCAATATCCTCAGACAGATATAGGACAGCAGCAACATGGTAAACTTATACACAAAAATTGCTGCGGGTTGTAAACCTTTATCGCCGCAGTCTAGTCGTCTATCGTCATAGGGAAACACAACTAATTTGGTCTGAAAATGTTTTTCGTAGATTTCTCTAGAGCGAGGGGCTTTAGGTGCAGAAAGTACAGGCAAAACATCGACACCTTTGATATTGTATTCCATGCTAAAATTTTGGCGTTCATCAGTTGGGAAATACCGGACATCTTCGATGCTGATATTGACGGGTAGCTGACAAATAGATTTTTCATCCACACTAGGTTCTTTGACTGTAATATAATGAAGCGTTTGCTTGTAATTTCGCTCCATAATGTCATTAAAAAATTTACCATTCGTCAAAATATTGTCAATATCTTCTACCAGACCTATTTTGAGGTTTACGTGTCGCGTTTCTGTGCGGGTTGGTAAAATTGTTTGACGCTCCAGAAAGCCTTTTAGCATTCTTCTCAGATGCGTAATTTTGTGTTTTATGTTAAACTGATTAAGCCCTTTAATAAAGTTGCGAAAAAGCTCTTTTTTTTGCTCATCGTTAGAACCTTGCAAAACGGGCAAGACTCTTTGTTCAAATAGGATTCTAGGCTGATGATTTAGTTCAGATTCCGGGTCGTAATTTTGTGCTAGTGGGTCATTGCGGGAAGCCAGCACAAAATAGTAGAGCAATGCTATTTTTAACAGTTTGCGGACGAAGGTTTCGGGATTAGAATCCTCATCAAATTCTGCTTGATGTTCTTCACTGTCGGGATTTAGCAGGTTCAGATAATACTCAAATACATCTTTTCCGCCGCGCGCTTGAACTGAGTTATCAAATTTGATTTTGAGGCCAAAGATAAACTTACGCTCGTTACGATAATTGTCCGTACTTTCTCCCAAGTAACCTGATACAATAGGAATAATGGGCAGTGCATCTAAAAATTCTGATCGGGCAAATATCTCTCTGTAATTAACTCGAACTCCAGCATAATTAACTTCGTAGTCACCATCAGAGTTCCCTGGATCGTTGATGTATTCTTCTATTAATCTGAGGCGGCGAATTAAGTCTTCTAAATAGATGATGCCTACAGTATCTGTGTTGCTCGCGCGGATGTGTTCTAGCAGATACTCTAAGTAAGTAATCTTAGCTTCTTTTTGAATTTTGCCGAGAGTTTCTTTGTCTACCAGTCGGATTAATTTGTGGAAATCCGAGTCAAGATTTTTAACCATCTCATCAAGACCGTGGTTAAGGTCTTCTTTCTCACTGCTAGTCTCGGCATTTTCATTGATATAGTTTTGCAAACCCTGCTTGAGTTCTTGTTCAAAAATATCAGTATTTCGGACGGTAACGGTCAATTTATGCAATTTTAAAGCTGCATGGCTTCCAGTACCTCGGCTTTCCAAAGTTAGCCTTTCTTTTTCTAAAGAAGGGTGGCGGATGCCAAAATCGTATTTAAAGCCTAACTCTTGGCCGCTTCCCCGAAAAGAGGGTGAGCATAAGGGACTAATCAAACTAGCGACAAAGCTTTCAATAGAAGTATTTTGTGGCAGTTTAAATTCTAATTGCTGCAGCAAAAACTGTTGAATCTGTCTAACTTGACTGCCAAAACGCTCCTCAATTTCCGGCGGTAAGTTAACAGTAGCAGAATGTGCTTGACGTTCCCCGGAACCCAGGGGTTGCCGCACTTGCTTGTTGGAAACATCCGCAGCAATGGTGTCAATATCAATTAGCAAGCGGCGGTTGTCTTCTGATACGCTAAACGGATTTTTCCCCTGCAAAACTTCTAAAATCTTGTCCAGCAAATCGCCATAATCTACTGGAACTAAATCGCTGTCATCCAATCTTAAGAGATTCACCCTGTTAACTCCTTCAAAAAGCTTGAATCCACTCTTTCACATCGTACTCAGTCCAAACCCCATTTACCCAATAAGGATCGGCTTCCACCAATTGTCGCACGGCCGCCTCATCTTCAGCTTCGTAAATTGCAAAAACTTTTGTTAAATCTTTCGTTGGCCCGATCGTACTTAACACACCCGATTCCTTCTGCTTAGCCAATCCGGCTAAATGAGCGTCTCGAAACGGAGCGCGTTTTTCAAGAACGTCTTCGCAGTAACTTCCCCACATCACATATTTGGTCACGGTTTTGAGCCTTAGATAAATTTGTTTAAAAGTTATTGTACAATAAGAGTAAGTGGATTTAACGAAAATTTTAACGATAAGATTAATGAACCGCAGAGGGCGCAGAGGGCGCAGAGAAAGAGGGGAAAAAGAGAGGTTTGTTAGATAGGAGAAGATTGCTATGACTTTATTAGACATTCGTTTGTTGACGGTTCAAGAGTATCATCGCATGGTCGAAATTGGGATTATTGACGAAGATGAACGAGTAGAATTACTGGCAGGACAAATAGTAAAGATGGCAGCCAAAGGAACAGCACACGGTGCAGCGTTGAAACGGACTGTAGAGCTATTACAGAACCTTTTATGGGGCTTGGTATTGCTAAGCATACAAGATCCTGTTCGCTTAAATAATTTCTCGGAACCGGAACCTAACATTGCTTTACTTGTGCGAGATCCACTTTACTATGAAGACCGCCATCCAACTCCGTCTGAAGTTTATCTGATTATTGAAGTTTCCGATACTACGCTGAGAACAGATTTGGGGATTAAAGCGACTATTTATGCTCAGTCTGGAATTGCAGATTATTGGGTTTTGGATGTTAATAATCGGCAACTTCACGTTTTTCGAGAACCGAGTCAGGATGGTTATCTAAGTCAAGTGATTCTGGCGGAGGATGGGAGTATTTGTCCTTTGCGATTTCCTGATATTTCCTTCGCTGTGCGGGATATGTTGCGGCCGTTGGTGTCAATTTAACGCTTTTCTCTGAGTCCGCCAGGGAATTCATTCCCTGGCGGTTTATTAGTGAGTAGGAGCCTATTTTAGCTTCTCAAACTAACGCCGAATTTCTCAACTAAAACATCGCGCACTTTTTGTTGGGCCGGTTCGACATCGGTTTCGCTTAATGTTCGATCGCCCGCGCGGTAAATTAACCGAAAAGCCAAACTCCGCTGTCCCGCCGGCACGTTGTCGCCCCGATATTCGTCGAACAATTCGACGGAATCCAGCAAACTACCGGCCGCCTTTTTCATCGCACTCTGCATCTCAACAACCGGAACTTCAACCGGTGCGAAAAATGCAATGTCTCTGTCAGAAGCGGGGAAACTCGAATAACCCGCGAATTTGCGAGTTAAGCTGCTCGATCGCCCTAATTCACCCAACAGCACCGCCAAATCTAATTGAAACACGTAAACCTGCTCAGGCAAATCCTTTTCCTGCTGCAATTGCGGGTGCAACTGTCCGAAAACTCCTAAATGTTTCCCGTTTAACGATAACGCAGCGGTGCGGCCCGGATGCAAGCGTGTATTCGAGGAATCGCTTTGATATTGCACCGCCAAACCCAACTCCTGAAACACGCTTTCCAAAACCCCCTTAGCCTCAAACCAAGTCAAAGGTCGATCGCGCCCTCCCTGCTGCCACTTCCACACAGTTGGATCGCCGCCGATAATCCCCGCAACTGCATCGGCTTCCTTCATTGCATCCCCATCTTTCCAGAAAATGCGGCCGACTTCAAAACCGTTTAGCGCCCCATTTCCCTGTTCCAAATTGTACTGGAAAGCATCAATCAAACCCGACAGCATTTCTGTCCGCAAAGCCGAATACTCCACAAACAGCGGATTCGCCAGCACCACCTGATTGTCTCCCTCAGTTTTCACTAAAGAATAGTGCATCAACTCCGTCAACCCTGCCGCCCGAAAAGCCGATCGCACATTCCGAATTGCCGCATATTCCGGCGACAGATAACCGGGTTCCGTTTTGCTGGGCAAAGTATCGCAGAAATTGTCATAACCGTGGAGTCTGGCAACTTCTTCAATTAAGTCAATTTCCCTTTCTAAATCGCGGTAACGGTAAGGAGGAACAGTTATCGCAAACACCCGTTCTTTTTCCGTCGCAACAACTTCGCATCCCAAGGCTATGAGAATATTTTTTACCTCTTCCGGTTCCAGATATTTAGAACCGCCGGTTTGTCCTCTTTTCAACTGCCCCAAAACCAGATTTACTCTGTCTAAACGCAATTCGAGCGATCGCGAAAAACTCAAATCATCGCCCGAACTCGCCGTTTTCTGTACCGTCGCAGCGCCTCCAGCTAACTCCAAAATTAGAGCTACAGCGCGGTTGCAAGCCGTCGTCAATGCCGCCTGATTCACCCCCCGTTCGTAGCGGATCGATGCCTCGCTCCGCAGGCCTTGAGCGCGGGCAGAACGGCGAATCGTTGCCTGGTCAAAAATCGCTGCTTCCAAGACTAAATTTTGCGTTCCTTCGTGAACTTCCGTATCTTCACCACCCATTACCCCAGCTAAGGCAACAGGTTTGTCGCTAGCAGTAATTAACAGATTTTGAGCTTGCAAATTGCGGTTTTGTCCGTCCAAAGTTTTGAAGGATTCGCCTGTTTTGGCAAAACGGACGCCGATGCTAATATCTTGAGTACCCGTGAAAGATTGCAGGCGATCGCGATCGAAAGCGTGCAGCGGCTGGCCCCATTCCAATAAAATGTAATTAGTCACGTCAACCACATTATTAATCGGCCGCACTCCCGCCGCCTTCAACCGCTGCTGCAACCAAGCTGGAGAAGCAGCAATTTTGACACCTTCAATTGCCGTGCCGATGTAAATCGGGCATCCTTGCGGTTCCGATATTTCTACTGCCAAACCAGGACTTTCTTTGCCCTCAATCGCCACACCATTCGCTTCGGGAATTCTCAAACTCGCCCCAGTCAGCGCCGCCACTTCCCGCGCCACGCCCACCATGCTCAAAGCGTCAGCACGGTTGGCAGTTGCTGTCAAATCTAAAATCACATCGTCTAAGCCCAAAAGTGGGCGAATATCGCTGCCCAATTCGGGATTTTCTAACTCAAAAATGTGAATGCCTGCTGACTCTTTAGATAGTCCCAATTCCGCCAGAGAGCAAATCATTCCTTCGGAAGGAACGCCCCGCAATTTAGCAGGTTTAATCTTTAAATCAATAGTCGATAAATAAGTGCCGACAACAGCGACAGGCACATAAATGTCTGCCCTAGCGTTGGGTGCGCCGCAAACAATATTCAGAGCTTCTGAAGAGTCGACATCCACTTGACAAACTCTCAATTTGTCTGCATTCGGATGCTGTTCGCAGGCGATGATTTTGCCCAAAACTACACCGCTTGCCCACGGGCGGCGGTCTTCAATTTCTTCAACTTCAAAGCCTGCCATTGTCAGAGTTTCGGCTAATTCTTCCGGCGATATTGCCACATCCACCAATTCCTGCAGCCACTTTAGAGAAATACGCATAATTTAGTCAGTAGTTAGTTGTCAGTGCTCTGTAGTTATTAGTCATTAGTCGGCGCCGACGGGCTACGACTTTTGAGTCCCAGAATTTATTCGGGAAAGCTTTTCATAGCATACTAATTTAATTTTGTCAATACTTTTATGGTACACATCAGCAAAAACGAGGGATCTGCCCAAAGGTAGATGTTTACTGGGGGATGAGTAGAATTCTCATTCAGAGAATGAGGTATGCTAGATACATCTAACAACGCAAAAAGCACTTAAGTTTAGAAAGACTTTACACAAAAAAGCACAACTTTAGCAAGTCTTTAAACTATCTTCAAGGATAATCAACCGAAAAAACTCAAACCAGCGAGATAATCAAAATAGGGAAAAGATATCGGCTTAAAAGACTTAGGTGCAATTCCAATTCGCGATCGAACGCACGGCTTGCCGAAAACTGATAGATTAGTATGTCTACCAGAAGCAGGAACAGGCTATTTGTGCAGTCGAGCGACGCTGACAAGATCAGAACAACATAGGCAAACTCAATCAATATGAGCTACTGCGTAAATCCGGGCTGTCCCCATCCTCAAAACCCTGCTGACTCTATTCTTCAGTGTCAGACTTGCGGTGCGCGGTTATTGCTGCGCGCTCGCTACCGAGTCATTGAACCGTTAGGACAAGGAGGTTTTGGAGCTACATTTCTGGCAAAAGACATCTCATTGCCCGGTCAACCGAGTTGTGTAGTCAAGCAACTGCGACCCAGTAGTTCGTCGCCGCGAGTTTTAGAAATGGCGCGGGAATTATTCAAGCGAGAGGCGAAAACCCTCGGCCAACTGGGCGACCACCCGCAAGTACCGAGGCTGCTAGACTATTTTGAAACGGAACAGCAATTCTACTTAGTTCAAGAGTATGTTAAAGGCTCGACTTTGAAACAAGAAGTCAAGCACTCAGGCCGTTTCAACGAATCGGATGTTAAAAATTTTCTATTAGAAATTCTGCCAGTAGTGCAATATATCCACAGCCAAGGAGTAATTCACCGAGACATCAAACCCGCAAATATTATTCGCCGAATTCAAGACGGTCACTTAGTTCTGATTGACTTCGGAGCGGTAAAAGACCAAGTTAGCCAAACAATATTATTAGACCCCGCCGACCAAAGCGCCAACACGAAATTTTCAGTGGGCACATTTAGTTTTGCCCCCCCGGAACAAATGGCGCTGCGGCCTATATTTGCCAGCGACATCTACGCAGTGGGTATGACTTGCTTGTACTTGCTGACAGGAAAATCGCCCAAGGATTTAGATTTTGATGGAGTAACCGGCGAAATTGTTTGGCAGCCACACGTTCAGGTAAGCCCAAATTTTGCGCGGATTCTCGACAAAATGCTCAAGCCGATGGTTGGGCATCGCTTCCAATCGGCAGCAGATGTCCTCAGAGCTCTCTCGGGCCAATTTGAAGACCCAAGTCTTGTGGATGGCTTGGCAACTCAATTCAACGCCTCTTCTCGTACAGTTGAAGAACCGACAATATTTAATGACGAGGGTTCTTCGTGGTCACCCCCTCAGAGCAAAATTAATCAAGATTTACGATCGAACCACACCCGCACTGGTAGAACTTCCTTCAGCCAATCCGGGAACACGGGAATGCAGCCGAGAGTTTCCCGGACTCTGGCTGAGTCCGGCAGAACTTTCGGAACCGTTGGACCTTCTAGTGGCAATTTAGCAGGGTCAAAGCTATCGAAAGTTGCTCCTAAGTGGGACACCAACAGCGTGCGAGCGGCATATTTTAAAGGCAAGCGCGATTTTGCTGACTGCGAACTGTCTGGCCTGCAACTGCAAAAAGCGCAGTTAGCGGGGGGGAATTTTTATCAGGCTAGGTTGGTGAAGGCAAATTTGCAAGCAGCGGATTTGTCGGGCGCGAATTTGGGTCACGCGAGGTTAATTCAGGCGAATTTGCGAGATGCTAATTTGACTGAGGCTTATTGCAGCACTGCCAATTTTGAAGGCGCGGATTTCCGAGGTGCTGACTTGACGGGGGCTTATTTGACTAAGGCGAATTTGCGGGGAGCAAATTTGTGCGGGGCGAATCTTACGAACGCTACAGTTTCTGAGGAACAACTGGCAATGGCAAAGACCAATTGGCTTACTGTTAAGCCTGATGGTAAGCGGAGTTTTGGATTTTAAGCAGTCAGTAGTCAGTAGGCAGTTGTCATAAGTTAACAGTCAACAGTCAACACTCAACACTCAACACTCAACACTCAACAGTCAACACCCCACTCCCCCAGTCAGGTGAGTCGTCAGGAGGAAGCTCGATCGCCCCAAAGCCGCCTAAATTAAGAACTAGGAATGGAGGATTCGATCGCACCTAAACATGAAACTGCTCAACCGCCGCACTCGAACGCTTTTGTACACCGGCATCCTGGCGCTGGCCTACTTTGTTACCGGAAAACTCGCAGCGTCGATGCTGGGACTGGTGAAAGCCGAACCCTCCCCCGTGTGGCCGCCCGCCGGTATTGCTCTAGCAGCACTGCTACTGCAAGGGCGACGGATGTGGCCGGGAATTGTCCTCGGTTCAGTGCTGTTAAACTCTACCGGCGGTATACCGTCGTCTGTCATTGCCACATCGGCCTTTAGCGTCACCCTGCAAGCGCTGGCTGGAGAGGCTGTGCTGACTTGGAGCGGATTTTCTACCAAACTCGATCGATTGCGAGATGTTCTGGCTTTAGTGGCGGGCGCTGTCATCGGGTCTACTTTGGTCGGTTCTATCCTCGGCAACTTGGGTACGTGCATTTTTGGTTGGGCCCAGTGGAGTAATTTCTCTCGGAACTGGTGGACTACGTGGCTCGGAGACGGCATGGGAATTTTGATTGTGACGCCTGTGCTGTTGACTTTGAACCACGCCGTTAACAGTTTTAAATTTCCACTAAAACTTAGATGTTTCACTATTCTCAATTACTTGTTTAGGAACAGGCAAGATGCCTGTTCCACAAGAGATGAATTTGATTGTGTAACAGGCATCTTGCCTGTTATTGAAAATCGTGTAACAGGTGAGAAAAAATCTCGAATCATTTCAAGTTTAAAAGCATTTTTTAACGGGAACAATAACCAATCAGAAGTTACAAATTATTCTAGCAAATTGTCTGCAAGTGAAAACCGATATAATCTTCTATTTTTAATTATTAATTATTCAGAAATAGCGCTCTGGCTGACTCTATTGCTGAGCGTGAGCTGGCTGTTTTTTTGCTCAAAAACACAAGCGGCGATCGCTCAGTATCCGCTGGAGTATCTGCCTTTTCCTCTGATAGTTTGGGCTGCCCTGCGGTTTCAATCGGCGGGAGCGATTTTTGCTTATTCGATCGTCTCTTACATCGCGATTTGGGGAGCAGTGCAGGGAGGCGGCCCGTTTTTGGCCAAAAGCGATAATCTCAAACAGGCGGTTTTATTTTTACAAGCTTTTACGGGTACGATCGCCCTTGTGGCTCTGATGTTGGCCGCCGCCGTAGCAGAACGCCAGCAAGCACTGGTGGAGGTGCGCCGCACGGCCGCCATGCTGCGAGATCGCGAAGCTAGTTTAGCCAACGCTCAGCGCATCGCTCAGTTGGGAAATTGGGATTTAAATTGCGCCACCCTCACAGCAACTGACAACTCCGAAGAATCCGCAGAACATCATATATCCAATATCGAATTGCGGTGGTCAAACGAACTTTACCGCCTCTTGGGTTTTGCTCCTGGAACTGTCAAACCGACACCAGAAGTTTTTTTGCAGGCTGTACATCCAGAAGACCGAGAATTGGTGGCGAGATCGCAGCGCCAAGCTATGTTTGAGCGCACACCCTATTGCATTAACTACCGAATTGTGCTAGCAGACGGCTCCGAACGCACTGTCTGCGAACAGTCGGCAATTCAGTCAGGGGCGATCGCTGCCACAGTCCAAGACGTTACCGAACGCCACCGCGCGGAAACCGCTTTGCGGGCGTCCTCCGATCGCGATCGCTTGCTTTCAGAAATCGCCCTGCGAATTCGCAACTCCCTCGACCTCGAAGAAATTCTCAACACTACTGTTGCCGAAGTCCGGCAATTTTTCAAGGCAGACCGCGCTTTCATCGGTATTGTGGACGCGGACGGGATAAATCTTCCTACCCCGGTGTACGGTAAGGTTGTGGCCGAGTCTGTGGGTGTCCAATGCCGTTCTCTTTTGGGGTGGGTACTCGCTGACGGGAATCACCTCGAAAGCCAGAAAACTTTTTATGCTAACAACCGTGTCCGAACTATCTCCGATACTGCTAGCATTCAACTGAGCGTTCCAGTTGCCCAATTGTACAGCGACTATCAAATTCGCGCGACGTTAAATGTGCCGATCTTCCTGGGCGATGAATTGTTCGGGATCTTGGCCGTCAACCAGTGTTCGGGGCCCCGCCAGTGGCAGGAATTTGAAATAGATTTGTTGGAAAAACTCGCTACTCAAGTGGCGATCGCTCTACAGCAAGCCCAACTTTTGCAGCAGGTAAAAGCTCTCAATGCCAACTTGGAATCTCAAGTCGAGGAACGCACCCACCAACTACAGCAAAAAATGCACGAGTTGCAAGAAAGCAATCGGTTGAAAGACCTATTTTTACACGCAGTTTCTCACAATCTCCGCACTCCTGTTATGGGAATGTTAATATTGTTGAAAAATTTGCTCAACAAATCGGCATCTGATTCTCTACAAGATGTTCCGGTTTCTCGATCGATTTTGCAGCGGATCGTTCAAGCCAGCGAACACCAGTTGACTATGGTGAATTCCCTGCTCGACGCTCACGCTAGCGAGGTGAAAGGTATTGTTCTCAATACTGTACCGCTAGATTTGCCGTCTTTAGCTTCAGCTATTGTTGCCGATTTAGAACCGACGCTGGCCAAAAATCAAGCAACTTTGACTCAGGAAATCCCGGCGGATTTGCCACAAGTCAATGCCGATCGCCAACACTTGCAGCGGGTGCTAGAAAATCTGTTGACTAATGCTATTAAACACAATCCTCCGGGAGTCAATATAACTTTTAAAGCGGAGGTAATTGCAGTTGAAACACCGCTAAGTTATGAAGAAAATTCACAGGCTTTAAGAGCGCCCAATAATTCGCTTGCCCGCTGTGTCGCTAACGGGATATCTGCTGTGGGCGATCGTCCTAGGATCGGCGAGACCACCCAGAAAAATCAGGAAACCGTGGCCAAATTCAACCTCGACGGCAGTTGCAAAATGCCCCGCTATCAGGGTCAAATTGGCAACAGCGGCAGCAAATTGCCCGGAGTCACCGTAAAAATGGTTCGCTGTAGTGTAACAGATAATGGAGTGGGAATCAGCGCCAAACAGCGGGAATCTTTGTTTGAACTTTACGTTCAAGACCCTAATAGCCGACAATTAACAGGGCTGGGTTTGGGCTTGTACCTCTCCAAGCAAATTATCAAAGCTCACGGTGGCTTCATCGGCGTCGAAACCACTCTCGGAGGTGGATCGACTTTCTGGTTTTCGCTACCTGCTGTCAACTCGGACGATCTTTGTCAATCTAAAATCTAAAATCTAAAATCTAAAATGGTATGAACTATTTGGGCAATGCAAAATCAGTTCAGGCGTTAACGGTTTACGAGGTGTGGCGCGATCGCTTCCTCCGAGATCGACTGCGCCCTGCTGTCGGAATTGCCATCTTTTTTGCCTTCACAATAACGGTCTATTTTCTGGGCGAAAGATTCTTCGCTCGCCAGGAGTTTAAAAGTGTTTATTTGTACACGAGCGCTGCTGTAGAATTGGGTTTGTTGACCTGTTTTGTGTTGCAAAAAACCTCCTTCGGACAGCGCTATCCTGGTTTGCTATTTTTGGGTTTTTCGTGGTCGCTAACGCTGGTTGTGCAGGTTGGGCTAGCTGTCGCACAAGCCGGGGAATTACCAATTTTTACCTGGATTTTAGCGTTTCTGATCCAAGCTACGCTGATGCCCGTCCGCTGGCGTCTGCACCTGATTTCTCAACTCGGCGTTTTGTGTTGCCACGTCGGGATAAATTTGGTTTTAAATCTAAGTTTTGCTAAGTATACTCCTTTTAAGTTGACCGGGTTGTACTTATATTTGTTTTGGATTTGTTTGATTTGCGATTTGTCGGTTTATTGGTACGAATGTCTGCAACGGAAAGAGTTTAGTACCAGGCGTGAGTTGGAATCTGCTTACCAGCAGTTGGAGGTGGCGGAGGCGAAGTACCGCAGCATTTTTGAGAATGCGGGCGAGGGGATTTTTCAAAGCACTCCCGATGGTCGTTATATTACTGCAAATCCAGCTTTGGCGCGGATTTACGGCTGCGATTCCCCGGAAGAAGTGACGGCAAAGTTTACTGATATTGAGCGGCAGTTGTATGTCGATCCGTCTCGCAGAAATGAGTTTTTGCGATCGATCGAGGAAAGCGGCACAGTATCGGATTTTGAATCTAAAATTTACCGCTCAGACGGCAGTATTGTCTGGATTTCCGAGAAGGCGCGGGCGGTACGGGACAGCAGCGGTGCTGTGCTTTATTATGAGGGTTTAATTGAGGATATCACGCAGCGCAAACAGGCACAAGAATCGCTGCGGCTGTTTATCCACGCTCTTTCTCACGACTTGCGAAACCCGGTAGCGGGAATGTTAATGGTGCTGAAAAATTGGCAGACGAAACCTGGGGATTCGATCACAATTCCCCGTTCTATTTTGGAGCGGATGATTCAAGGTAGCGAGCAGCAATTGCGCTTGATAAATTCGCTGTTGGAAGTTCACGCCGGGGAATTGCGTGGTTTGGTTTTGCACTGCGAATCGGTTAATTTGAGAGCGATAGTTGAAGCTGCTGCGACAGATTTAGAGCCTTTAATGAAGGAGGGTAAAGCTACTTTTAAAAATTTGGTGTCGGGTGATTTGCCAGCCGTGAATGCCGACAAAACTCAGTTGTGGCGTGTGTTTTCTAATTTAATAGCTAATGCTTTGAAACACAATTTTCCGGGACTGAATTTAACAGTTTCGGCTCAAGTAATTAATGCGGAAAAATTAACTATAAATCAAAGCACAGCAAAAGAAAAAATCGACAAATTACCGATTACCAATCCACAATCCCCCATTACCCATCCCCAATCACCAATCCCCAATCCCGGAAGTAGGATGATTTACTGTACCGTGGAAGATGACGGGGCGGGAATATTGCCGGAACAGTGCGAACATCTTTTTGACCTTTACGTTAGGGGTGATCAATCTCGACACTCCGTCGGTTTGGGTTTGGGACTATATCTTTGTCGGCAAATTATTGGTGCTCACGGCGGCCAAATAGGGGTAATTAGCACTCCCGGTGCTGGGGCAAGTTTTTGGTTTACTTTGCCGCTAGCTGAGAATTTTAGGTAATTTTTTGGTATTTTTAATTACATTTTATCTAGCAATTGTGCCAGATATTTAGAACGTTATTAATTGCTGAAACCCTTGCGAAATATGCTTTTTCCTTCTTGCTGCGGCTATACTTTTGTTGTGCCGTCGCAGGTGCTTTGTGAGTGGTTCAAGCCAAATCAGTCGATCGGACTATTTCGATCGGACTATTGATATTAATTTAAAACCGTGGTATACTTACCCAAATGTTTTTAAGGGAGAAATAAATTTCAGATCTTCACATTTTCTTTAGAAAGATCATTTAATCTAGAAAATCTCTAAAACTAGATAAAAAATATGCAATTTATGTTTGTCGAGCAAAGCTCAGAAAATACAGCTAAAGACGACTCCGCTAAGTACGACTCCGCTAAGTACGACTCCGCTAAATATAACGAGCGGTCGTTATCAACTTTAATTCGGACGCTGCGTCTTTCCCAAGGTTACTTTTCTTTCGTTTTAGTCAACTGCAACTCGCTGGCTTTGCGGCAGCAAATAGTCGATCGACTGCAAGTAAATTGTCCCGTGAAACCGCGACAACTGTTTTTGCCCCAATCAGCGACAACTCTCTACACGACAATCGCAGCAGAAATAGACGGGGAACAGCCTCCAGCTTTAATGCTCCTCGGTTTGGAATCAGTGGAGGCGATCGATCGATTGCTCGTTTCTACCAACCTATTATGCAGCGAATTCAGCAAAAAATTTTCCTTTCCCCTCGTCTTTTGGGTGACGGATGAACTTCTGAGAAAAATCATTCGCACCGCCCCAGATTTATACAATCGGATGACGACAATTAGATTTATCAGTAATTAGTAATCAGTCGATCGATTTTAGATTTTAGATTTTAGATTTTAGATTTTAGATTTTAGATTTTAGATTTTTAACAGTCAACAGTCAATCGATTTTAGATTTTAGATTTTAGATTTTAGATCTAAGATTTTTAATCCTCAACAGTCAATCGATTTTAGATTTTAGATTTTTAACAGTCAACCGTTAACACTCAACCGTCAACCGTCAACCGTCAACCGTCAACTGTTAAATTCCGCTTCCCAAATCAGGACTAATTCTCGCGCCGCCGCAGTTCCCTCAGCAGGAAAACCTGCCAAAAAGTCTTTATCAGCCCCCACGTCGTAAGGCCCTTCCTTAAACTCCAAAATCACAGTATCCTGTGTCAAGGCTACTAACGTGTGAATAGTCCCCTCTGGCAGTTCGACAGCGCGAGTCGGGCCGGCCGCGCTGACTCGCAAGGATTGCAGGATTTGACCGTTTTCGTTCAAAATAACAATACCAACTTCTCCTTGAATCACCACAAAAAACTCAAAACCGTTAACTGTAGGCGGGCGCAGGTGTTGGTGAGGGCGGACGTAAGTGCCTGGTTGCAGCACGTTGACAAACCGCTGCACTTTTTCAGATAAATCATGGAAATTGTAGTTTTGTCGCTGGCGGGGACTGCGCCGGGAGGAAGTGGCAACTTCGTCTAGCAATTCTTGCGTCAGCAATTTGATAGGAGGGGACTGCACAACAGATATCCTGTATTTAAGAGTTTGTGAACAAATGGGCTAGTCTGGGATCATCGTTATCAGCATCTCTTGACACATGGAAATCGCAACTCAGGTGCGTATCACTAAGGCAATGCGTTTGTCAAGTATCTTTAGAAAAAGTATTAGCCCGATCGCCCTTTTGACTATTCTAGTCTGCGCCAGTAGCGTTTTTGCATCTGAACCGACGGCGGCAATGTTACTTCAGCAGGAATTCCCACAGCAGCAACTTAAAGATGAAATTCGCGATCGAGTTCAAGAAGAAGTTGACATTGCTTTCGGGCGCACGGCGGTACTGCTTAACGGACTGGTAATTGCCCTAACTTTGTTTCCGACAGCAGCCGGAGTCGGGGTTTGGTTTCTATTGAGAAAATTGTCCCAGCAGACAACAATTGCTCGCCAAGAAATTGAAAGTCTCCATTACGATACAATCTCTCAATTAAAACTATTAATTTCCGACGCTGAAACTATCTTAGGTGAAATTCAACACCAAAATCACTCGGCAGAGGCAGAAACAGACCTTTTATTCCCCGATGCCCAAATTCAAGAATTTGCTCCGGTTAACTATGGCAATTACCAACAGCTATTGACGGCAGCCGACTATGCGAAACAGGGAGATGCTTGTTTCTTTGAAAACCGTTATCAAGATGCGATCGCAGCTTACGATCAGGCCCTGCAAATTCAGCCTGATTTAGCCGATACTTGGAATAACCGAGGAGTAGTGCTCACAAGAATGCAGCGGTATCCAGAGGCGATCGCATCTTACGAACAAGCTACTACAATTCGCCCGAATTATCCCGACGCTTGGAACAATCGAGGTGTGGTATTGTTGGAGTTGCAGAAGTACCAGGAGGCGATCGGCTGTTACGAACAAGCAATTCAAGCCAAACCCGATTATGCCGATGCTTGGAACAACCGAGGCGTTGCTTTTTCCAAAATGCAGGAGTACGAACAAGCAGTAATTTCTTACAATCAAGCCCTACAAATAAAAAATGATTATACTGACGCTTGGAACAATCGAGGCGTTGCACTCTCCAAATTGCAAAAATACGAAGCGGCGATCGCTTCCTACGACAATGCTGCTAAAATCCGACCTGACTTTTACAGAATTTGGTACAACAAAGCCCGATGTTATGCCCTACAAGGTAAAATTGAATTAGCAATTGAAAATTTAAAGCGCGCCCTCAATCTCAATCCGAATGTGTGTAAAGAGTTGGCAAAAAGTGAAGCTGATTTAGAAAAAATTCGCGGGCACGACGCATTTAAGCAGTTGATTAATTGAGCGGAACTAAGTAGATGAGTGGGAAAATACATACAGCCTATTCCAGGTTTATGGAATGTAGGGACAAAGGTTTTCGCCGTTTCCCTACGGAGATATGACGCTAGACGGGGGTACTTCATAAACGTGGAATCTGCTTTAAGTAGTCAAAAACGAGTGAAACGAAGCTATTGGCTTTCGGTTCGGGCAGTTGTACATTCGGTTATACAGCAAGGTTTATTAGTGCCTACCTACTTATATCAAATCCGTTAGCATCGGAATAGTAAATTCGAGTTCACTGTTCACGGCGTTGACGGTTGACGGTTGACTGTGAACAGTCAACCGTCAACCGTCAACATCATAAGGAGTGTAACCGGAAATGATATTACTTCTGTTTGATTACTACCAAAGTAATGTCATCAAATACTTTTTGCTCCCCGATGTATCGCCGCACGTCGTCAATAACAGCTTGCTTGATTTCTGCTGCGGACCTTTCCCTGTTAAGGACAACAACTTCAATCAATGGCTCGATCCCGTATTGATTTTTCTTCATATCAAAAGCTTCGGTAATTCCATCGGTGTAGAGTATGACAACATCCCCCGAATTCAACTTTATTTCAGTAGAAGCAATGAAATCGGCAATATCTGCTTCCAAGGCGATGGGAAAGCCTAACTCCATAGTATCAATCCGCTCTACTTCGCCGCAGTCACGCACGACAATCACCTCTTCGTGCTGTCCGCTCAAATGCAGGGTGTTGTCCCGATATTCCAGCAAAGAAAGGCTCATATTTTTACCGGAATCCATGCGCTCTACGTTGTCAAAAAGCGTTTGGTTGACTGTCTGCAATAATTTAACTGGGTCGGTTTCCTTGTGAACCAGCAAAGTGCGAATTGCTGTTTGCGCCATAATCATTAACACGCCGCTTTCTAAACCGTGCCCTGTCACGTCGCCGATGCCAATTGTGGCTTTACCGCCGTGATTTAGTACGTCGTAGTAGTCACCGCCAACTTCATCAGCAGGTTCCATGAATCCAGCTATTTCTAGCCCTTCTATTGACTCTAATTCCTGCTGTTTAGGCAAAATCATTTGTTGCAGGCGGCGGGTTACGTCTAGTTCGGCAATCATGCGAAGGTTTTCTACTTTTAGCCGTTCGTTCAAAACCAATATTTCTCTATTAGCTTGGGCTAATTGTGCGGTGCGTTCTTCTACTTTTTGTTCTAGGGTTTGATAAAGTTGGGCATTTTCTAGGGAAATAGCAGCTTGGGCAGAAATTATGCTCAATACTGCTAATCTGTCTGCTGTAAAAGCGCCAGTTGCGAGATTGTTTTCTAGATACAAAATGCCGATGAGTTTGCCTTGATTGATGATGGGGGCGCACAAGACAGATTTGGGTTGATTAATTGCAATATAAGGCTCGGCGGTAAAGGTTCCTTCGCGGACGGCATCGTTTAAAACTACATCTGACTGAGTTCTTGCGACATAATTGATAATAGATGTCGGGAGATTCAGACTGTTATTAACAGCAAGAGATTGCAGGACTTGGACGGAACCCTCAACGTCTCCTGCAGCTTCTATTCTGAGTTCGCCCCTGCTGTTTAACAAGAGGAGAAAACCTTTTTGAGCTCCGGCATTTTCAATTGTAAGTTTAATTAAGTTTGACAGTAAGGATGCTAATACTACTTCGCCGGATATTGCTTGCGATGCTTTGATTACTGTGGTAAAGTCAAGCATTGATGAGCTGCTGCTGCCTGTCGAGGTTGGCGGAAGGGATTTGGTTATGGCAGAAAGGTTTGTACCTGTTGATGTTTGTCTCAGCAATAGCTGCGGATAGCGGGTATCTAAGTCTTTAACTTTGGCGGATGCACCCCAGCGGAGATAGGAATAGCGGGCATTTTGCAAGTAGGTTTTGGCAATCAGAGTTTTATGTTTAGATAGGTAAAACTTTGCAGCTAGTTCGTAGGAGAGGGCTTCTTCTTGGATATATTCGTTTTCTTGAGCAGTGGCGATCGCGCGATCGTACCAGTCCATTGCTTCAAAGTTTTCCCCTTTAATACGGCACAATTCTGCTTCTATTAGTTCTACTTTCTGCAAGTAATTCATCGGTGCGTGAGTGGCCAATACTTTCAGTTTATCCAGATTGACGGCTACTTGTTCTAAAATTTGTTCGCGATCGCTCTGGCTGACATCAAAGTAAACAGCAAGTCGCACTAGAGAATCGTAGAAATAAAAGAGGGGCGCGACAAGCGAACCAACCACTCCAGCTAAATATTGCACTGCTAAGTCAGCATATTTTACAGCTTCAGCAAATTCTCCAAAGAGATAACAGAGAAGCGTTTTTTGCAAGTAAATAATAAAAACAGCACTGCGATTGTTTTTTTGCAGCATCATAGGCAACTGGGTGTCTTCATTATATGCTTCCCCGATTAGCTTGCAAGGATTCTCCGAGCGATCGATTAAATTGAGAACTACCTGCCGGATTACTTCGTTGCCGGTCAAATCAAATTCTTGCTTGAGTTGGCGTATCATGCCATGGTAGGCAGCTATTTCTCTTTCCAATTCTGTGAGTTCTTTGCCAACAAAATAGCTATGCCAGCAGTACACACTGGCATTGTGGCAGGCATTTCCTATGTCTCCGGTTTCCAAACCGATTGCCCAACCATCATGCGACAGCTTTAAAGTTTTCCTAACCGATACTTTGTAATGTTTGACAAAAGCATTAACGCAGTGAAGCGTGTGTGCTTTAACTGTGCCGGCGTTAATTCGCTCCAGCAAATTTAAAGCCAGTTCGCCAAATCGATAGCCAGATTCTATGTCGTTGAACATCGCGCTAAAAAGCATTCCACAACGGGCATAAGCGGGCAAAGAATCAGGATTATTGCCATATTCCAGGGATAAATTTACCAGTTTAAAAATTAATAAAGGCTGGAGTTTTGGGAAGGAAAAATATGCCACATCAAGAGTGCTGGATATCACCTGCATGGCTGCTATTTTGTCCGGGGCTGTCATCAGTGGTAAATCGATTAAATCTTCGATTTTTCTGCCTGTTAGCGCTGCCTGAGTTGCTTGCAGCGCCGCCTCAATATCTGTCGTATTGGGCTGTTTGGGAAAATGTATATCTAACAGTTCTAGCACTGATAAAGCTGTGTCTAATGCTTGCTGGAACTGGCTTTGTGCTAAATGAGAGCGAAGTTTTACTTGATAGACTTTTACTTTATCGAGCACTGTTTTCGCTTGTTGCAGCACGGAAGTTGCTAATTCCTCCATCTGCTCGAAATCGGTACTGATGTAAGCGGCTTCTGCTGCTTCTTCGTAGAGATTCAGCGTTAAGTCGTATTGGGTTTGCCAACTGTCTGCACTTAATAATTGCCTGCCCGCCGCGAAGTAATCTAGTGCTGATTTATAAGCAGCGGAAACTTTGGCTTTTTTGCCTGCTAAAAGGTTGAGCGCTGCCAGTTCATTGCGCTGTGGCTGCGTGGCAATTAATTCGCTGCCAAAGTTGAGGTGATTGACGATATCAAATATTTTCTGTTGTCGCTGTTCCGGCGCAGTATTTTCCAACAAAAGTTGTCCGACTCGATAGTGGACAACTTGCTTTTCTGGTTCGGGAATTAGAGAATAGGCGGCTTGCTGGACGCGATCGTGCAAAAATTTGTAATAAACAGTTAAATCTTCTGAACTTTGCTCTAATTCTAGAAATCTGTAATCATTCCCCACGGGAATAATTAAAGTTTGCCTAACTGCTTCCAAAAGTTTCTCGTTAGTTGCTTTTACTGAATTTTCACTAACAATCGCCAAGATTTTAAAATCAAATTGATTGCCAATGCAAGCAGCAAATTTTAATACTTGCTGTGTTTCCTGGGACAGCTTTTGAATTTTTCCTGCCATCAGTTCGACTACATTGTCAGTAATTCCCTTGGCTTGAATTTGCTCTAAATCCCACTGCCAGTCTCCGTTTGCCCCCTCAATCTTCGGAGAGGTTGCTCCAAATTTCAACAGTTTCTCAGCATAAAGTGATTTAAGAAACTCGTTAATAAAAAATGGATTGCCTTGAGTTTTTTGCAGGACTAACTCTGCTAAAGACCGGGCTTTTTCTAGGTCGCACTTAAGAGTATCTGCAATTAAATGATTGACATAATTTAACTTTAAAGGTAAGAGGCAAATTGAATTAATTACGCATCCAGTTTTCTGAATCTCATTAATTGTTAACATCAGCGGATGGGCGGCAGTGACTTCGTTATCCCGATAAGCACCAATCAGAAACAGATATTGCATATCTGGGTCGGTGATTATCAATTGAAGCATCTGCAAACTTGGGGAGTCTGCCCACTGCAAATCGTCGAGAAACATGACTAAGGGATGTTCAGGCTTGCAAAATACGCGGATGAAGTTATGCAATACTAAATTAAACCGATTTTGGGATGCAGCGGAAGGAAGTTCGGATAATTCTGGCTGCTTGCCCACTATCAATTCTAATTCGGGAATTACATCAATAACGACTTGAGCGTTAACTCCAACTGCTGTTAATATTTTTTCGCGCCACTGTTGGAGTTTGACTTCTGTTTCTGCGAGCAATTGCTGCACTAATTCTTGAAAAGCTTTAATGACGGCGCTGTAAGGAATATTTCGCTGAAACTGGTCAAATTTCCCGGCGATGAAATAACCTTTTTTTCGGGTAATGGGTTTGTAAATTTCTTGTACTAATGCTGATTTGCCAATGCCGGAATATCCGAATACTAACATCATTTCGGAATGTGGTCGGCTGTTGGGGGATGGCTGAGTTTCTGAGGTTAGACTTTCTGCTTCTTCCTGCAAGCTACCTGCAACTCGCTCAAATGCCGCCAGCAGGCTTTCTATTTCTGTTTCTCGGCCGTAAAGTTTTTGAGAAATTTGAAACTTATCTGAAATATCGTGCTGACCAATAGGAAAGTCTTCTATCTTGCCTTGAGTTTGCAGTTGAGTGAGACATAACTCTAAATCTGCTTGAATTCCCCAAGCGCTTTGATATCGCTCTTCTGCTATTTTTGCTAACAGCTTCATTACGATATCTGAAACAGGTTTAGGAATCTCTGGATTGACTTCTTGGGGCGGAAGGGGTTGTTTAGCGATGTGACAATGTACTAATTCGATCGCGTCATTACCTTCAAAAGGCAGTTGATTGGTTAGCAGTTCGTAAAAAGTTGCACCTAGGGAATAAAAATCAGCGCGGTAATCGATGCCGCGATTCATTCTTCCGGTTTGTTCGGGTGCGATATAAGCTAAAGTTCCCTCTAAAACGTTGGGACTTATTAGGGTAGGATTTTCTATAGACAAGACTGTCGAAATGCCGAAGTCAATAATTTTGACTTCCCCGGTTTTGGGGTTGATAATTATATTAGAGGGGTTAATGTCTTTGTGGATAATATTAGCGCTGTGAATCTCACCCAACATCTCGACAGTTTTGATAGCGATGGGGAGAAATTCCGCTAAGGTTATCTGACGTTGCTGCCGCCATAAACTTAAAGATTCAGCGCCCTCATCCTCGAAGACGATGGCAAGAGAATTATGATATTTTTCTAAGCTGTAAGCTTTAACAAAGCCTGAGAAATTCAGAGTTTGACTGATTTGGTATTCCTGCTGGTATCTCAGCAGTTGTGCTGGCGTTGGCAATTCTTCTTTCAGCAGCTTGAGGATGATCGGTAGGGGTTCGGCGTAGCCGTCACGTAGCGAATCGCGATCGCGAATTCCGCGATAAACGAAGGAATTTTCGCTTTCATAGATTTGGGCGAAAATCTGATATCCAGGAATGCTAAGCATAGTTTAAACTGTCCGTTTTGAGCTTTTGCGCTTTGTGTGCAGCAGTTGCGACCCTATCTTGCCATTATTGCTCATATATCACTGCAGTGGGAGCTCGATCGCTGCCACTGCATAGAAAACGACTGTTTGCAAAATCGGGATGCTTCCGATTTTGACTAACTTAATTAGCAGTCAGCTTCCCCCTTTGGTTCCTTTTTGGTATACACCCATTTATTAAATAAATCCTGAATTTCAGGCGACTGCTGCTGCACGATCTTATTGTAATCTTCCCGCGGGTCAATGCAGTAGCTAGCTGTGCGCTTCTCCACTTTTTGTAGCCAGGTTGCATGGATTGTAAAACCTACATTAAATTTAGGGTGCCAGAGCTTGCAAATAGGCCCGCTTTTCAAGTCAGCAGCATCAAAAATCCAGAATTCATGGCCGTTAGTTTCGTCGCTACCATCCCCGTAGCTAACGACGCAAACTATGTAACCGTCTGTTGAAATTCCACTGTCACTGCGCGGTACAAATTGCGGTGAAGCTACCCAGTAACCGTCTGGAAATTGATAAACATCTGGGATACTCAAACGATTTTCGCCTTCCTTAACGCTTTCTTGGGGGGCGATATGCAGCCGCAATAAATTAGATGGTCTTCCCTTTTTGGTAATGTCATCTATTAATTCTAAACTTAATTCTCGGTACTTGTAGTCTTCGTACAAGCGGGCCATGTGTTGTGTTTTGAGGTCTTCCCAGCATCCCAAACAAATCCAGTAGATGTCTTGCAGGCGATCGGGCAGCGGGTGATTCTGATATGTGTAGATAGCCGGCCCCCAAGTATAATTTTCATCCATGATGACATCTTGATGTTTTCTAATTAACTCTCCCGTTTTGCCGTTGACGACATAACATCCGAGTTTGCTGATGTCCATTGGTCCTGCGATCGCTCCGTAAAGACGCCGCAAATTGTTGGCTTCTAAATTAGGGGTTTTATCATCGTCAAAGTCGAACTCGGACAGCCATTCCGCTGCATCCCATCCACAAACATGAGACAAGTGCAGGGTAATTAAATCGTTAGGGTTTTTATAGTCAGCAAGAAAGTGTGCTGCTTCACCGGGAATAGTCACTTTCTTGGCATTGACATAACTTTTTTCTGGCTTGAGATCGCTGCGGCGGATGATATAGAAAGAGTTGTCGCTTAATTGCGGTTGCACAAGTGAATTCCTCAATAATTGTTCGATCGATTTATAGATTTTTTTATTAACCGAAGGTAGGAGTTCACCCACAGAAACTTTGAAAGCGGTATCCAACAGTACGATATAATTTTCTGTCATTCCCATTTGATGAATACTTTGCTTGATTTTAATGGAAGAGTCATTGTGCAGCACTTTCCATTTTTGCAGACTTCCTGAACCCTCCCAACGCACGATGTCAACAAAGTCATCTGTAAATCTTTCTCTCCGCTTCAGAAACTTTCGCCAAACAATCAATAGTTTGCGATATTTTACAGTTTTTTTTTTAGGAAGAGATTTTTTATGTAAAATCAAAATGACACTTAGCTGTTTTTTATAACTTGTCAAGTTTTGTTTTAAGACTGTTACAAAATCTTTGAATACATAGTCTAGGGGAATAAATTGAGATAAAATATTGGAGAGCGATCGCCCGATATTGACCGTGAACATTTCTTTGGTATAAGGGTCAAAGCATGGATGAGCTGAAGTCTGAATAACTTTAAATGGAGTCGGCGGTTTCCCTGGCATATTGCCAATTTTACTGACTTCTTTCCACTCATCATTGCGACCGACTGGGGTAACAGTTTCCAGGGTTTTCGGATCGATTTCGTAAGGGCGGCCTACATCCCAAGTAGCCAGCAACCGTTCGCTCTCATCTTGAGAAAATTTCAAGGGCACAAATGCTGTATTGAGCTGATTCCTGACACCCAGTGACCCGGATATGCGGGTAATGCCGTAATTTTTAAATTTCAAATCCTGATATTTCTCACACTTGTCGGTGGCTGCATCTGCATAGTAACAAGGGGGTTTTACCTGTCTTACCGCAAGAAATGCTCCCGCTTGCAAGTTGTCAAAATCGAGACGGTAAATCATGCCGTCGCCGTTATAAAGCGGGGTTGTACCGTCTGAAGACGGGTAAACTGTGGAGTTAGTCGGATGACCTTGAGCGTCGGGCGAATCTATCGAGCCGACTGGTGCAACAATGAATACGTGACCTTGCAAATCTAGCGGTAGCTTTCCCTCTTTAACGTTCATCTTTAGCGGTATATCTTTGGCATCTGGGTTGTCTTCTTTGTTGCCAAATTCGTCGCGACTGACTGATAATACTGAACGCGGAAAAGTTGAATATAGTGCTTCTTTCGTGGCGTCTTGCATCTGTTTCTCACTTCTAAATATTTTCATTTTGAGATGACTGCGGGATGACAATCAGTTGCACTCACCCGTCTGTAGGGAAAGTATTGTGCACCTGAACTGACTGCCATTAGTCGCTGCTGAACGACGACCGCAAAAATCATCACAATTCAAAGGATAAATGCTACTTTGTTTTACGATATATTTTCGAGGGTGTCAATATTTTTATTGATATCGACCGCGGCGGAGTTTGGAGGCGATCGCGGAGATATTTAAGATTGTTTAGACAGAGTTGTTTGATATCTTATCATTGATAAATCAACAGCAAACACCGCTTGCAATGCCAGTAATAAAGTAAGATGCACCTTCTCAAATTCACAACTAAAGTAGGTGTTGACGGGATAGTGCAGGTAGGTGCCAATGCCAGCATAATTTAAAAATATGGATATGGAAGTAATAGTGGTGTTTCAGATAGTACAAAAAGGGGTACTCCGATAGAAAAATTAATAACTTAGAAAATAAAAATTATTAACCAGCTAAAATAAACTGAATAAATAAAAGATGATTCAAGGTTTTTTTATAAAAAATAGAAATGAGTAATCTGCGAGAGTCCCTGAAAAAAAAAACAGCACACAAAAAGGGTATTAGGAATGGAATATGAACAATTAATAGAGTTGATTCGAGCGCCTGAGTTATTAGTTTTCCAAAATGCAGGAGTACGAACAAGCAGTAATTTCTTACAATCAAGCCCTACAAATAAAAAATGATTATACTGACGCTTGGAACAATGGAGGCGTTGCACTATCCAAATTGCAAAAATACGAAGCGGCGATCGCCTCCTACGACAATGCTGCTAAAATCCGGCCTGACTTTTACAGAATTTGGTACAACAAAGCCAGATGTTATGCGCTACAAGGTAAAATTGAATTAGCAATTGAAAATTTAAAGCGCACCCTCAATCTCAATCCGAATGTGTGTAAAAAGTTGGCAAAAAGTGAAGCTGATTTGGAGAATATTCGCGAACATGAGGCATTCAAGCAGTTGATAAATTAATGGTTCAGAAATAATCGCCAACTAGAGGATAACAAATAGATCGTAAGATTAAATGAACCGCGAAGACGCTAAGGACGCGAAGGAAGAGAAAGAAGGGATGCAGTTTTTCCTTCGCGCTTTTTGCGTTTTCACGGTTCGTTTTACAAATATTTCTGCAATAGCAAGCCCATTTTCTCCTTAGTTGCCGTCGGCACCTGATCCAGCCGAGTCAGAATTGCATATTTCAACGCAGAATGTGCATCAGATACTGGGGGATTTTCTGTTAGTCTACGGACTGTTTCTTGAATGACTTTTTGAGCATTCTCTGCATTGCGGTGCAAATTTGCTATTACCATTTCTACAGTTACGCTGTCGTGTTCGGTATGCCAGCAGTCGTAGTCTGTGACTAATGCTAAAGTTGCGTAGGCAATTTCAGCTTCTCTGGCTAATTTTGCTTCCGGCAAATTTGTCATCCCAATGACTGTGGCATCCCAACTGCGGTAAAGGTTTGATTCTGCTTTTGTGGAAAATGCGGGACCTTCCATGCAGACGTAAGTGCCGCCCCGGTGGAGGTTAACGTCGGGGAGGTTCAAGGATTCGATCGCACTTGCTAACACTTTAGCCAATTCGCCGCAAACCGGATCGCCGAATGTGATGTGACCGACTATTCCTTCTCCAAAAAAGGTAGAAACTCGATTTTTTGTGCGATCGATAAACTGATCCGGCACTACCATATCTAAAGGTTTCGCCTCTGTTTTTAGGGAACCAACCGCCGACGCTGAGATTAAATACTCAACTCCCAAACTCTTCATTGCATAAATATTTGCGCGATACGGCACTTCTGAGGGCAAAAAAGTGTGGTTGCGGCCGTGTCTAGCCAGAAATGCTACCGGCGTACCGTCCAATGTTCCCACAATTGCGGCATCGGATGGTGATCCAAAAGGTGTATCAATTTTCACCTCTTCAATATCCTTGAGGGCCTCCATTTTATACAAACCGCTGCCGCCGATAATTCCGATTTTTGCTTGTGCCATTTTTACCCTCTGCTTGAGTTTTACCACAGTGATTCTATCGGGCCATCGTTAAGTTGGTGTAAAGATAATTAAAGATTTGGTGATAACAGTCACCCCACATACACTATTTTGTCACTAAAATTATGTGATCTTAATCACAAAGTAGCTTCACAAAATCTTTAAAAATAAAGGTACATAGTTCTGTTACTTATTTTTAGCGTGTTAAGACCATGACAGTCAGCTCTGCTAACCTCCCCAAAATCTCGATCGAGGCGATCGTCGAGCGCATCTTTGCTTTTCGCCAGATTACCCCCCTTGACAGACGGCTGCTGAAATCAGCAATGCTAGCCCAGAAAGGTCTGAACGAAAAAGATCAGTGTCACATCAACCGAGTTTGTCAGGGCATTCAAAACGGCTTGATTTTAGTTGTAGAATAAATTTGCAGCACTATCTCTTGCGAGCTCAACAAGCTGTTTGAAAATTTGTGTCTGAGTTTGTATTTGCTGGAACTGCGTTCGAGCACTGTTTTACTTTTTTTCAGCCAGCGATTTATCAACATCACAAATAATATTATTTACATCTTATCGATCAAAATTTAACAGCCAAAAGCCTGTATAAGTCATGCCACTATCATCGGGCTGGACTAACAAAAAATGTAATCCTTTACTTAATTGCTTACGCTGTTGGTAAACTTGGGCCGCGGCTTTCACCTCGCTATCTTCAAAAGTAGCCACAACCCACCTATCTACTAACCCAGCTTCCAATATCAATCCGTCTGGTTCTCCAGCAATATAATTCAAAGCAAAAGGTTTGGCATCCTGAAGCCATCTAGCCAACCGCATAGACTGGCGTCCACCGTCAATAACAACTCCCGGTACGGGTAATGTTGAGGCCAAGCCTAAATTCAGCGGTAACAGCAATTCTGGCATTTCCAAAATTGGCAGGGGACCCCCTTGGAAAGCCTCTTCAATGTCGCCGGCGGGTAGGGAAGCAAAACGCCAGCCATCGCCCCAGAGGTTTTCGGGTAAGGGTACGGGCGGCGGCGAGTCGAGGGCGATCGTGCTGTAAGTTTCACCTGTATAATTAGGCATACTCAAATATTCTTTTGCGCGTTGTTGCAGCAGCAATTTCAGAGTCGCAGTGCGGCGAGTCGCTTCCACCTTGACGCCCAAAACTTTGCCCGCAGCTTCGATTAAGCCCAGAGACTGAGGCCTAAATACTTGAATTAAATCTGGCAAATTCTGAGTTTGAGCTTGCTGCTGCAACTGCGAGGCTAGCCAATTAGAATTTGCGTCCCCCTGGCTGCAAACAGCGCTAAATTGAAAACTGCCTTCCGATTCGCAAATTAAGAGTTCCCACAGTGGTTTACCAGTTTCGTCTTGGAGAGGGCGGCGGTAAAAATCGGCTTGCCAAATACGCATAAATAATTAAAAAATAAAATCTACAACTCGATAATTTTAATATAGCTTGGTGACAATCCGATACAATACCTAACTTTGAAAAAAAAGTTCGAGCGATATAGCCATCCTCGCATCAGTTGTGAATTTCTTACTCCCTCCCCTTTATAAGGGGAGGGTTGGGGTGGGGTAAAAAAATTACGACTCCTGCAAGCATTGCAATATCTAACAGCCATTAAAAAACTGCAACTATAGGCCAGCGATCCAAACCGTGCTAATAATCAGTAATTCCCCCTTCTAAAATCTAAAATCTAAAATAGAATAACGGCTCGCTTAGCCATCCTCCCTTAGCAATTAGCCATTCCCAAATTTATTTAAGATGGCGAACCAAATACATATCCAATTCGCCCTTGTTTTTAGCATAAATTTTTCCTCTGTATTCGCATTCAAAAAAATCTTTAACTAATTCAAACGTGTCGTGAGAAATATTGATATTTCCAGCTACGCCGGAAGATTCCATCCGAGATGCAGTATTAACTGTATCTCCCCAGACATCATAGGAAAACTTTTTATTGCCAATTACCCCAGCAAGTATTGGGCCTGAATGAATGCCAATGCGGATATCCCAATAAGGGATATTTTGTTGAGATTTCTGTATTTTTCGCAAATCCATGAACTGTCGAATTTCTATCGCAGCAAGTACAGCGTCAAAGGCGTGTGTTGCGCGAGGCGTAGGAATTCCTGCAGCGCACATATAGCTGTCGCCAATAGTCTTCAGTTTCTCCATAGAGTATTTATCCATCACGCGATCGAAATAAGAAAAACAATAGTCTAGTTCGTCAACTAACTCTCGCGGCGTCATTTTTTCAGATAACTGAGTAAAGCCTTTAAAGTCAGTAAATAAAACCGATACGCTATCATAATAAAGTGGTTCCACTTTGCCGTTATTTTTGAGTTCCTCGGCAATTTCAACCGGGAGCACATTCAACAGTAGCTGATCGGATTTGTGCTTTTCGGCATCGAGTTCGGAATACAGCCTATTTATTTCTTTAAAACGTTCAGCATTGCGGATAGCTGAAGATAGTTGCAAAGCCAAAAGATAACCAATTCGTAAATCTTCTTGAGTGTAAGCTCGTGGCTTGGTTGTGGCAAAATTAATTGTGCCTAAAATCTTACCCTCGCTTTCCAAAGGAAGGATAATTTGCGAAGCGTAAGGGGATAAAATAGCAGTAGCACCCGCTTCTTGAATTAATTGAGGTTGACGTGTGTTGAAGGCCTTGTGAATAGGGCCGCCCTCTGGGAGGGCTGCAATATCTACAGGAATATGTGGGCCAAATAAAGTCATGCAAGCATTAGTACTGTGCAGGCAAACGCTACAGTGTTCAAAGTCTAGCAACCATTTGGCTTGCTTGCCTAGTACCCGCAAAATCTGGTTGAGATCGAGGGTGCGGTTAATGGCAGTGGCAACTTCGTTGACAGCGGAAATGCGGATGGAAAGCGCTTGAGCTTCTGCTAACAAACGGCGGGCTGTTAACAGAAGTTCTTCTCGATCTTGATCTTCTAGCCGATCGCCCATAATATGGGTATAAAATATAGATTACAAAGCATCTATTTCGAGGGCTATTGAATCCGTATATCGGTTGACAAAGCTAAACAAGTCTGCTGTCGCAATAATCTCAAATATTTCAGAATCATCAAGTCCTAAATCCCGCAGGTGTTGGTAATCATTTTCTGTCATTTCCAGGGGTTTTGTAGCAGCCAGCAAGCCAAAGGTAATTACGGCTTTATCACGTTTTGGCAAAGGGCAATTGGCAAAGTCAGAAACTAGGGTTCGCAGTAGTTCTTCGCTCATCCCCAAGGCTGACAATCCGTGCAGGTGAACTTGAAGAGCGTACTCGCTATTATTTGATTGGGAAATAGCGACGCCGACCATTTCTTTAAGCGTGCGGGGTAAGTCTCGTTGCAGGATTGTTCCGCGGAATTTTTTCCAATTTGCTTCTAATATGTCAGGGTTGATTGCCATTGACTTGAACAGGTTGGGGACGATGCCAAACCCCAAGTCTGTCAAGATTTCTTCGTACACTGCTTTGGCTTTAGGATCTGTAAGTTGCTCGTATTCTATAAGTGGAAAGTGTGTCATTTTTTTGTTGAAGTTTACGGCAATTAATTGGGTGATAATTTACGTTTTTGTTATGTAATGCCACTCAAAGGTCGATCTTACGACAGATATTGGCTTGAGTCGGATTGATAATAAAATGCACCGCTGTCAGCAAACCGCGAATCATGAAAATGAGCTAGCAACAAATCGGATTTTTGAGGCTGGATTAAACCTGTAATTATAGCAGTAACAGGCTCCCATAAAATTCTGTTGTGATCGGGTTTTACGACTAATTTTAGATGTTTCCAATGGTTGTTGTCAAGGATCGGCAATTCATCGGGCGCGACGGCGTGAAATCTTACCACAACTCTTGAATTAGAGATGGCTGTTCGGTTCGCTAATTTTTAGGTAAAAAACACTGTTAGCTCGAACTCCACAAATGGCCACAATCTTATACTCCGGCGCGCGCACAGGGGAAGAAACAAAACGCTGTGCGATCGAGTTTATTGAATTAATCAGATGCTCGATCGACAACCCATGCCCCAGATCAGCTAGGCTAACGCCTGCGACTGGAGTTATCATGGGTAAACTGTAAACTTCTATCATTGTCGCTGCATTTGCTATGAACCCTGCCCTGACTCAATTTGGCGCTCAGATGTCCCACCTCACGGGAGTTCGGGCAATTATGAAAGATATTATTGAAACTCTTAGAGCCGGCAGCGGGCAGGAGTTTATCAATTTGAGCGCCGGAAATCCGGTGATTTTACCGGAAGTCGAGCAGTTGTGGCGCGACTGCACTGCGGAACTTTTGGCGAGCCCGGAATACGGCGAGGTGGTTTGTCGCTACGGTTCCAGTCAAGGTTATCAGCCGTTAATCAATGCGGTTTTGGCGGATTTTAATCAGCGTTACGGACTGAATTTGACCGATCGCAATATCCTAATTACTCCCGGAAGTCAATCGATTTACTTCTACGCAGCCAACGCTTTCGGCGGCTACACTACCAGCAAACAGCTTAAAAATATTGTTTTACCGCTGAGCCCAGACTACACCGGTTACGGCGGCGTTAGCTTGATTCCCGAAGCGGTAGTCGCCTGCAAACCCACCCTCGATATTGATGCGGTTGCTCACAGGTTCAAATACCGCCCGGATTTCAGCCAATTGTCGATCGACCAAACCACCGGCTGCGTCATTTTTTCCCGTCCCTGCAACCCCACCGGCAACGTTCTCAGCGACGAGGAAGTGAAGAAAATTGCCGATTTAGCGGCCGCTTTCGACGCGCCGGTGTTCGTAGATTCCGCCTACGGCCCTCCCTTCCCGTCCTTGAATTTTACCGAAATGACGCCGATTTTTGGCGGCAATATCGTGCACTGTATGAGTTTGTCGAAAGCCGGATTGCCGGGTGAAAGAATCGGAATTGCGATCGGCGATGAAAAACTCATTCAAGTATTAGAATGTTTTCAGACCAATATGTGCATTCATTCGCCGAGATACGGACAGGCGATCGCAACTCGTGCGATTACGTCCGGCGCTCTTGCCGACATCTCCATCAACGTAATTCGGCCGTACTATCAAGGCAAATTTGCGATCGTAGAAAGCACTCTAGAACAAGCAATGCCGAAAGATTTGCCGTGGTTTTTGCACCGGGGTGAAGGAGCAATTTTCGCATGGTTATGGCTGAAAGATTTGCCAATGACTGATTGGGAACTGTATCAAGAGTTGAAAAAAGTCGGCGTAATTGTGGTGCCAGGAAGTTCCTTCTTCCCCGGTTTGCGGGAAGATTGGCAGCACAAACATGAGTGTTTACGCATTAGTTTGACTGCAACAAATGATGAGATTGAAACTGCTATGAAACGGTTGGCTCAAATGGTAGAAAAGCTTTATCAGTCATGAGTAACGGGTGATTGGTTATTGGTTATTGGTTATTTGTTAGTTGCCACTAATTACCAATAACCCAATTATCAGTTCCCGATGATAATGACCGAAAGCATCCAGGATACAAGCCCCCGGATTCATTCCGAAAGCAGACTCAGGACCCAGAAATAAACAACCTGTATCCGATGAAACTTGCCCCCCGAATTTATCTGTGGAGTCAATTCTAAAATCTAAAATCTAAAATCTAAAATCTAAAATCTAAAATCGATTGACTTCTTCCTTGGCAGAGCGACTACAATTGAAATAATAATTAGCAGCGCGGTGGGTTATGGCAGTGCAATTACTCAAAAGGTTGTTGACCGTAGAAGAATATCATTTAATGGGCAAAGCTGGTATTCTTTCCGAGGGCGATCGGGTAGAACTGATAGAAGGAGAACTGATCCAAATGGCAGCAATTGGAACTCGTCATGCTTCCTGTGTGAGACGATTCATCGGACTATTCAGCGAAATTCCCAGTAACCGGGCTTTTCTGGATGTGCAAAACCCCATCCAGTTGAGCGAGCGCACCGAACCTCAACCTGATGTAGTATTGCTGCAACCCCGGGCTGATTACTATTCAACAGCACATCCACTACCGTCAGAAGTTTTGCTGTTGGTAGAAGTATCCGATAGCACGGTTGATTACGATCGAGATGTGAAAGTTCTTATTTACGCTCGATCGCTCATTCCAGAAGTCTGGCTAGTAGATATAGAGGCACAATGTTTAGAAGTTTACCGCCAGCCAACTCCTAATGGTTACAGTTTAATCCAAAAATTTTGGCGGGGTCAACAAGTTGCGTCGCTCGCCTTTCCTGATTTGGAAGTGAATATCGATTTCGTACTGGGATAGATTCAGATTATAGGTTATAGAAAACATTCCCCAGTCCCCATTTTTCACTTAAACTACCCGATAAACAAAACTCAGAGTTGCCCAAACATTCACATCCAAAGCCCAATCATCCGTCGATATCCCCACTTTCTGCACCCCCGGAATGCTAGCCGCGTGCAAATCTTCGAGCACAGCCCGCGCCACATTTAAAGGATTCAACAACACTCGAATTGGGAGGGCATCCCTCGTTTGCTGGATTTCGGCTTCTATTGCAGCCAGAGTTTGAGCGAAAGGCTTCTCACTAAATATAATTATAATTTCCGCAAGTCCGATCGGCGCAGATACCGGCCACCCGCTCGTCCCAGCCACCGGCACGGTCAAATTCTCTCCCGGAGCGATCACCCGCGACATTCCACCCACAGCCTCTTTGCCCTCAGCGCCGAGCACAGACAGCCGTCCCGCGCTGTCCGAGCCAAACACCGCAAAGTAAACCGGGCGATCGCTGTCGTTATACAATCTGTACCGAACTCGACTGCCTTCTGTTAAACTTAGTATATGAGCGCTGGCGGATTTCTCACTTTCCCCGCTCAGCGGTTCCAGCCGATAATCACCGCCTGCCCGCACCGGCTCTCGCTGCGCCACGGCCCGCGCTTGGGGTGCAGTAGTTGCCAGCACTGCTCGCACCTTTAGGCGTGAAGAGCCCTCATTGGCTGTCAGCCGCAGCAACTTCCCAGCCAGCAGCGCTTTCAACTGCGGAGTCAAGCGCTGCACCGCCACCTTGACTGCTTCTCCCCCATCACCCTCAGTATCGGGAATCAGCATTTGAGCCAAAGAAAACAAACCGTAACGGCTTTGAGACAAAGCAGGCTCGTGAGGCGAGACTGTTTCGGCTAAAGTTGTTTCCGGGACTCTGCCGAACCGACAGTCAGCCAATTGCTCGCTGCTTACCGCCGAAACTTGCGGCACAGTCGCAAAGGCACTGGTAGCGTCCACCCGCTCGATGCGTTCCAAACCTGAGTCCAAAGCTACTGTCAAACCGATGTTTCGCGGCAATACCCGAATTTCTTCCCTCACGAGTTCGCCGACAGTTAATTCGCCGTTTGTTCGATCGAACCCGTCTAAAACTTGGGCTTTAGCAGAGAGGCCCGTGCGTCCCCGCAGCAAAAGCCTCGCGCCCTCGGAGGAATCCACAGCAAACACAGAACCCCCGGAACACTCCAAAACCGAGGGCGACAAACCGCCCAGCCACAACTGCACAGTTTTGCCCCCCTCTTCCACCGCCGTCACAGCGCCGTCAGATGCAGGGGAATTGAAGATTAAATTTGAAAAATTTACCGCCGGCGCGGTTGTTAAATCGTGATTGAGAATTTGCGGTTGCTGCGATAACCCCGCGATTTGCTCGACAGTACCTGCAGCGCGACTGAAATTGACGCTGAAGCTGCTAGCGGGAGTTGCCCACCACAAAGTTTGGGTGAGGGCGTAGGTAAACAAACCTGCGGTAAATCCGCCCCACTCTTGTTCGGCGACGAGTTGGGAATCCGCACCGGCGGCAAGTACGGTGGCTGCAGGACGAAGATTTTTGCGGGTTCGGAGGTCTTGGGCAAACGTTAATTCTGCGAGGCCCGGCTCGCCGATGGTGGGGCGGGGGCGGGAGCGAATGCGAAAGTTGCCGTTTGTGGGGAAACCCCGATAGTGGTAGCTGGTGTCGAGGATGGCGATCGCATTTTCTGTCGCGAGCGATCGCATCAACAGCAACAGCGTTTCCTCTAAAATATCGTTCACCGCCCGGTTTGCTAACAACGGCAAAACATCATCCGCCGGCACCAAACTGTTTTGGATTTTTCCGGGAGACTCGCCCAAACTGACTCGGCTACCGCAGCCACTAAAGTGAAAAACTACCACGTCACCGGGTTTTGCTTGTTGAGTCAAGTGAGTGATAAAAGCCGTCTCGATATTCTCCCTCGTAGCTTGAGCGTCAGTCAAAGTCAAAATGTCCGACGGCACAAACCCAAACCGATGTATCAGTAGTTCCCGCTGCAATTGCACATCCGTGACGCAGCCGTGCAGGGGCGAGTCTGGATATTTGTCAACGCCCACCAACAAAGCCAATTTCCGGGCTGTCGGCTGCGCTAAGGCTTGGAGGTAACGATCGCCCAACGGCAGCCACAGGGCCTCGCTGATGCCGATGGCGGCCAGCACCCGGCCAGCTTGCTGCAAAAATTCCCGCCGCTTGAGTCCCATTTTTAAATAGCTTTGAATTTTAAGTTTTGAATTTTCAGTTAAATTCCCCTCAATAATTTTAGGGAATTTAATTAAGTTGTGAGTGTTTAGTATTAAGATAAGTTTTAAGTTTTAAGTTTTGAGCTTTAAGTTTAAACTTTCCCATTTAAAACTCAAAACTCAAAATTCAAAACTTTTCAGAATGTCGCCGACACCCAAGTTCAAGATTTAAATCTCGTAATTGAAAATATTCATTGCCTTGGCTAATTCTGCGGCGACTTCCGGCCGGGAAAACTGCGGCGGCGGCAATTTTCCAGCGCGCAGCATTTCCCGAACTTTGGTTCCCGACAAATGCACCCGTTGTTCGGGAGTGCTTGGGCTTGTTTTAGTTGTAGCCATTTGTTCCGTCAGTGTGCAATAGAAAGCGTGCTCGAATTTCATCGGCACAATTCCCAATTCTCCCGGCTCAAATTCGTCAAAAATATATTGGGCATCGTAAGTGCCGTAATAATCGCCAACTCCAGCGTGATCGCGCCCCACGATAAAGTGAGTGCAACCGTAGTTTTTGCGGATTAAAGCATGAAAAATTGCTTCTCGCGGCCCGGCGTAGCGCATCGCCGCCGGATTAATTGCCAAAATTACGCGATCTTTTGGATAGTATTTTTCTAGCAGAATTTCGTAGCACCGCATCCGCACGTCAGCGGCGATGTCGTCATCCTTAGTTGTCCCGACTAGCGGGTGCAGGAACAAGCCGTCTACAGTTTCTAAGGCGCATTTTTGAATGTATTCGTGTGCCCGGTGGATGGGGTTTCGGGTTTGGAAACCTACTATGCTTTTCCATCCTTTTTCTGTGAACAGCATTCTCGATTTCGCCGGGTCAATTTGGTATTGGGGAAACCGGGGGTCTAGTCCGCGTTCCAGCAGCCAAATGTCGCCTGCAAGGTTAACGGGGCCTGATTTGTCTACTACCTGGACGCCCGGGTGTTTGAGGTCGTCGGTGCGGTAGACGTTGAGGGCTTCTTCTTCTTTACTGTAGTGATATTTTTCTGCAAGTTCCAAGAGCCCGACAAATTTGCCCGACGGCGAGTCGAGGCGCACTAAAGTTCCTGTTTTCAGGGGGGCGGCGACTTCTTCTGTTACCGAGAGGGTGATGGGAACCGACCACGGAAGGCCGTTGGAGAGGCGCATTTGTTTAACGACCGATCGATAATCAGCTTCGTTCATGAACCCTTTGAGGGGACTCAGGGCGCCGATGGCGATCATTTGCAGGTCGGAGATCGATCGATCCGAAAGCTGGACTCGCGGCAAGACTTCTGCTTTATCGAAAAATTCTTGTCTTTGGTCTAGTGTGGCAATGCGGTTGACCAGGATGCCGCCGTGAGGGGCAATGCGGTCTGAATGCTGGCTCATGTCGATTTGAAGTTGTGGGTTTTAGCTGCCAGAGTACATAGTATCAAGCGGTGGCTGCAATTCTACATTTTTTAATTGTTCTGGACTTGTGCAGAACGCTACTTTTGTGGCGCTGTAATTCTTTAACTGTAAACTCGCCCACTCAAAACTCTAAAGTTTCCCTCAAGTCTGGACTTGAAATTCTTCGGGATCTATTCCCCAATTTACCCAGCTAATCGCTTCTTTCGCCGAGCCCACTTTTGGCGGCACTCGCAAAACATGAAGATGTCCCGTACTCGGACAAGTCATCTTTAACAAATAAATTGGCTCTATGTCAATATTATTCTCAATTTTCAACAAAGTATATTCTTGCCAAGTATCCAATTTAGTTGCTTGCAATTCTTGACAAATTCTCGGATAGCCGATCGCCTGAATCAAAACTCGCCGCACTTCGGCATTATGTTCTGTTAACAGCCATGAAGCTTGCCAAGATTGGGGCGGAACTTGACCGATTATTTCCGGCAGTCGCACGCCACGATAAGAGTATACACTGAACTTGTCAGCAAATTCAACCGCTGGTTGACATAAAGCGTGGAGCAAATATTCACTATCAAAATGAAGTTGGATCGGGCGATCGCACACAAAGCACATTTTCTCAAACGGGTAAATCCAGCCGCAGTTTTCCACTAAAGATTTAAAGGCTGAGTATAAAGGGCGATCGTACTCCAAATTTAACACGCCAATACAAAAATCCACCCAACTTCCGTGACAGGCTGACAGTTCGGAAACTATGCTGTTATTATGATAAGTCTGATCAATCAGGAATCTCTGAAATCTTTCGCCCAACTTACGTGCTAATTTGACGTAAACTTCGTCTTTAACATGAAGGTGGAGTTGATTCATCAGTTGAGCGTACAGCGGATTATAGAGTTGGCTGTAAATCTTATTTTCCAGTTCCCTGCCGAGTTGACTTCTTAATATATCGTACAATTCATTATGAATTTTGTTTCTGATTTCGCTGGCAGTTCCCATGCCCGAATCGCGTATCCTTAGCGGTTCAATTGCTTCCAAAGCTATGTAAGGGCTGTCACAGAAAATAATTTCCGGTTCAGGACAGCCGATAATGTTGTAGGCGGTGTTGATGGCCGCTGTAGCTTGCGGGCGATCGACTGGTTCTATCGAAAGTCCAATTTGTCGCCACTTATCGCAATAGAGCGGAATTAGCGCTCTTTGTTCGGGAGTAATTGCGATCATTTGTAGAGCTAGATTATTGGATTTCCGGTCAAAAATTTTCGCTCTCGCATCTGGTTAAAACTCTAATTAAGGTTCTAGTGAACACTGAAATTCCCCATAGCAAACTATTTTATTATATTCGTTAAATTATTGATATAAATTAATTATTGTTTGCAAAACACCTAAAATCATAGGAACATTATCAAGACAATAAACATCAACATCAATAATCAAATTATTTTCTTCCAATTTAAGAAACCGCCAGACAACGCCAGTAGTTACGCAGCCATATATTGCAGGTATGGAATTGTGTTCGCGTTCGTTAAATAGCTGAGCAGCTACCATTTGTGCTGCACACTGTGGCAAACAAGACTCTATTTCTCCGCCTTTAGTTTCTCTCAAGGCAAAAACCGGAACTTTTATTTCAAAATCAAAGGGCACGGAAGACAATAGAAAGTCGCATTCCCCATTCAAGCCCAGCTCAGCATCTACATCAAATGACCAACCAGAAAAAATAGAAAATTGTCTGTTGTTCCTTTCTCTAAATTCTAACAGAATAGGAGAAACAATCCGTTCCGAACGTTCTTTTACAGTTGTAACAGCAGTGTTAGAACTAATTTCGATTGCCCTCCAAAGCCATTCGGATGGTTCTACAGGAACCACCTTGGCACTCAAGATAGGACTGAGTGATAGCTCCAATCCAAATCGCTCTTCTAATTGTTGGAAAGTAAAGGATTTGTAAGACATATTTCTCTAATCAGTCGGTGAAAATAAAGATTACTTCGAGATAGAAAGCGAGTGGATAAATTCTAAACTCGCTTGTATAGCAACCCTTGCAGGATTTTGTCAACCTCTCTTTTCTTTCTTCCTCTCTATTCCCTCGAACTTCGACATCGATCCGTTAGTTAAATCCGTTACAGAATCCGTTGCCGAACTTCCCTCTTCCTGCTAAACATTTAACCACTCAAGGAGTACCCTGGGCGCGGGCAACAAAATCATTAACAAAAGCCCGATCGCCATTAGCCCCAAAAAATCCCGCCGATTATCCAATTCACTGACATCATTCAACGCCGGTTCGTCGTTTAGCGGTGTGAAAAACAAAATAATCGCCCACAGCAGCAAACCCTGTTCCAAAAAAGAAAGCAGCAGCATACAAAGTCTAGCAACTTGCCCGATCGCCATACTCGCTCGCTGGCCGAACATCGCGTGTACAATGTGTCCGCCGTCGAGTTGTCCCACCGGCATCAAATTAAACGCCGTCACGATCAAACCCAAATAACCCGCCACCGCTACCGGATGCAAATCGATCGCAGTTTCCGCATTCAAAGCGCCACCCAAGGTTAACTTGCTCAACAAAGTCATCAGCACCGAAAAACTGGGTTTGAAAGAGTCAAAATTTAACATTCCCGACTTGTCAGACAGCGGTACAATAGTCGAATGATTCAAACCCCAAATTAATAATGGCACTGTCGCCACTAAACCCGCCAGGGGGCCGGCAATGCTAACATCAAATAAAGCACGGCGGTTGGGAATTGGACTCCGTATTTGAATGAAAGCTCCAAAAGTTCCTAAGAAAAAAGGAATCGGGATAAAATAAGGCAAAGTCGTGCGAATTTTGTAGAATTGGGCAGCTAAATAGTGGCCGGATTCGTGAATTGCTAAAATTGTAATTAGAGCCAGCGAGTAAGCCAAACCCTGCAGCAACATTGATGGGTTAGACTGCAAAGCTTGTTCAGTAACTCCGGCAAGTCGCGTCCCGACAAGGGTAGTCGTAAACACCGTGATCAGCAGCAAAGCTAATGCAAAAAATGGCCTGGTTACAGATTCGGTTTTGACAGGAGTTTCCCCTGATTGGTGGCTGGGATTGGGAACTATAGCAAAAAAAGGTTGACCGCTCAAGCTGTTTTGAAATACTACTAAAAAGCGATCGCCAAAAAGCCTCTCCACATTCTCCCGAATTGCCTGATAAGCCGCTTCCGGGTTCGTCCGCAACTGTCCGCGACAAATTACAGCCTGCGGCCGAAATTCCAAATCTCGCAAAAAGTAAATTGACCAAGGAAAACAATCGCGCAAACTCGCTTCTTCTTCTTGATTGATCGGGCGCACGGGCGGTTTTGGCTTTACAGGTTCAGTCGCAGAGTCTGCTATCTGCTCAGCAGTTTCGGCGGTAATTTTCTTGCGCCCCAACTGTACCAAAAACCAATACAAAAAAGGGCAAACCAGAAAAGGTATAATTACCAACTCCGGCGGTACAGTTTTGCTCGTGCCGTAAACTAAAATCCAACCACCCCAAATCAGCGCGGGCGCCATCATTACCAGCCACAGCAGCCATATCGGAGTCCTAGTGATGCGGCTGGTGCCGTTTTGCAACAAGTAGTACGAGATCAGCCCCAATACGAACAACCATAGTAAAAAGAACATAATATTTATCCCATTCCCTTCTGAAATACTTCCTTGAAACAACAGAGTTCAGTCTCCAAACAACCCAGGCCCGTGCTCGACAATATTCTGGCTTTCCCCCCTAACCGGGATACCCTGGGTGCAACAGCCTATTTCATTGTAGAAAACCAAACTAACATCCTGGTGGATTGTCCCGCTTGGGATGAGATTAACCAAACATTTTTGCGGGAACACGGCGGCGTGCGACTGCTGTTTCTCAGCCACCGTGGCGCTATCGCCAAGGCGCGGGAGATTCAGGAAGCCACGGGGTGCGAGATCCTGATTCAAGAACAGGAAGCTTATTTACTGCCGGGTTTGAAGGTGACGGTTTTTGAGCGAGAATTTGTTGTGAGCGATCGAATCAAAGCATTTTGGACTCCTGGCCATTCTCCTGGTTCCTCTTGCCTTTATCATAGTGGCAGCGGTGGAGTGCTGTTTTCGGGTAGGCACTTGCTCCCCAACCGAGAAGCCGCCCCAGTACCGCTGTGGACGCCAAAAACTTTTCACTGGCCCCGGCAAATTAACAGCGTGAAGTCAATTATCGATCGATTTTCGCCGGAAACTTTACAGTATATTTGTCCCGGTGCAAATACTGGTTTTTTGCGGGGAAAAGGATCGATCGATCGAGCTTTTGAGCAATTAGCCAATCTGGATTTAGCTGTTTGTTTGCAGTCAAAAGCTGAACCCTAAATGTCTGCTGCAACGTCAAAAAATGATCGGACGCGCTAATTATAGCGGTAAGGTGCGCCCTGACGCACCCTACATTATTCTTCCGTCTGTTAAAGAGCGAGGAAAGTTTGTATAGTGGCGGTTACAACCGCCTATTCTTATGGAAAAAACCGAAAAAAAAAAAATGCTCGCCGGCGAATTGTATTTAGCTGCTGATGAGCAATTAATTTTAGATCGCCAGCGAGCCCGCCGCCTCGCCAGAACCTACAATTCTACCCGCGAAGACGAACCAGACAAACGGTTAGAAATTCTCGCCGAATGGTTCGGTGCAGTTGGCCCAAAAGTTGAAATCGAGCCACCTTTCTACTGCGACTACGGCAGCAATATTTATGCGGGAAACGGATTGTACATGAATTTTGGTTGCGTGATTCTCGACTGCAATCGAGTTAACATTGGCGAAAATTTACTGTGCGGGCCCAACGTACAAATTTACACCGCTCTTCACCCCACAGACCCGGAAATAAGGCTTTCTGGCCAAGAACTCGCGGCTGAAATTAATATTGGCAATAATGTTTGGATTGGCGGCGGCAGTATTATTTGTCCAGGAGTCACTATTGGCGACAATAGCACGATCGGCGCAGGCAGTGTTGTTGTCAAAGATATTCCCGCAAACGTCGTGGCGGCGGGGAATCCTTGCCGAACCATCCGGCATCTACCTTGATGTGGTACGATCGACACACTCGTGCGATCGGCTCCTTGGAGCTTAACCAAAAAATTTTAGGTTTAGAACAGGCGGTTTGAGATTTTTCACGTAAAATCCCCGAAAAAAACCGTGCGATAAATCTAAAATCTCAAATCTAACATCGCTTAATATCAAATCCGTTAGCATCGGAATAGTAAATTCGAGTTGACTGTTGATGCCGTGAACAGTCAACAGTCAACAGTCAACATCATTCCGGTGTAACCGCAAATGATATAATTTCTCGTTCCCGGTTTCCACACTACCAAGCTTTTCTTATGACGACTGCAACAGCTTATCCCAACGCTCCTGATCTCTGCACCGACGACTACATAGCAGTCGGTGTCGCTACCTGCTTCATCAAAGAAGAAGGCGAAGTTTTTGAAGTGCAAGTAATCGAAGCTATTCCCTCAGCAGCTTTGGAAGCAATTTTGAAGGGAATTCCCACATCTTATTTAATGATTTGCGGGACGACTTTGGGAGCAGTGCTCGACGGCGAAACACCCAAAATGTTGCCAGAATTCCCGACATCATCTCAGTTTAGTGAAGAATTTGGCTTTCGGGCGATCGCCGCTGCCCGCACTTACAAAATCCGCCCCCAAGCTCAACTTCACATTCCCTCGGGAACAGTTCGCAACGACTTTACTTATTCCTTAGAACGCAAAAGAGTGCTCAACTCCGAGCGCATCATTCGCACTGAAGACAATGTGAAACAGCACGAACACACTCACAAGGTTCTTTAAACAAATCCCGCAACTGGGGCAATTTAACAGTGCCTCAGCCAGCGGATGCACCGAAAATACTTTTGAGTGTTGAGATATAAATTAAAGATTTAAAAAGTTTTTGTTTCATTAACAATAAACGAAAAAGTTTTAATATTTCGTTATTAAGCAATACAGCGGACAGTTTTTGATCACAACCGCAGAATAAGGGTTCCAACGCGATCGTGTACTCGAAATACCAACCGAAAATCACAGGTTTCAGACTACAAACTAAAAACAGTCTGGACTATTAATTAAGACACACACCCAACATCTACACCTAAAAAGTCTACTGCTCACATCACCTCAATAACATAAATTATTAACGATTGTAAAAATAATTAAGTAGTTGATAAACATTTTTAATTGGTCAAAAATGTGGTATAATATTATTCCTGTTTAACAAAGTGATATCCAATCGGGTAGCATCGGGATTAATATTACCCACCGCCAGGAAACGGTACTCCCGTGTCCCTACAATTAATCTGGGTAGGGAAACGGCACTGCCGTGTCCTTTATATCATTCCCGTGCAACCGGAAACGATAGGAGCTGCTCGGTGGGAAAAAATTAAAAAATCCCCGCAATTATTAAATGCTCGTAGTTTAAGACTAGTAGCGGGCGGGCGAGTAGATCGTAGGTGAGCTAAAGATTTCAATCTCACAAATTGGTCAAACCATGCGAAGCTTTGCGAGAGTAAAGTGGTGGAAATTAACTCGACTATTGCCAGCGGGATTAAAGGGCGAATACCATCTTGGGTACCAAACTGCGCTCTTAATTTTGGGGGTAACAATTCTGGCAGCTAGCATCACGGGTTGTATCAGCTATCAAAGCGTTCGCCGCTTGATTATCACCAAAAGCGAGCGAAATGCTTTGTTAGAAGTTAGGGCTCGCGCCAACAAGATCGATCGCTGGCTCGGCACTAGAAAGGCTGAGATCGAAATCCTCGCCCACACTCCTCCCGTTCGTTCGATGAATTGGTCAGTGGCAGAGCCTTATTTAAAATCGGAAGTAAATCGGCTGCAAGAATTCCAGCACTTGGCATTAATTGATCCCCACGGTTCTTATTTCACCACAAAAGTCGGCAGAGCGTTGATTAATGTGAGGGATCGCCAACACTTCAAAAAGGCAATGGCTGGGGAAGTCTATGTTTCCGAGCCTACCATTTCTCGCACGCTCAAAGGACAAAGTATTGTTCCCATTTCGGCTCCGGTGTGGTCAAGTTCGGCAAATTCTATTGATAAAAAAGCACAAAAGCCGATCGGAGTAATGAACGGCGTCATTAGCATCGACCGAATTGCCGAAGTAGTAGGAAAGCTGGAATATGGCCCCGGAACTTATGCTTTTGTTCTCAATTCTCAAGGAGTGCCGATTGTGCATCCCGACGCTCGATTAATTGGAAATATCGACAATTCGGCTCCCAGTCTTTTAGAATCTGCAGATGCTAATTTGGCCAATGTAGCGCGGGAGATGGTTCATCAAAAAACTGGCATTGTGCTGACTCAAATCAACGACGCCAGAGTTTATGTTGCCTATCTTCCTTTAGAACAAGCTGAATGGTCGATCGCCCTCGTAATTCCCCGTGACAATCTCGAAAAAGAACTTTTTCCTTTCAAGATACTAGCATTAGCCGCCGGCCTACTTGCCACCGCAGCTATTTTCGCAGCAACTGTGGCCCTCAAGCTGTTTGCCCTAAATTGCATTCGCAGACGCACAGAAGCCCTTCTCCACCGCTTGACCGGCCGCATTCGCGCTTGTTTGCACCTCGATCGCATCCTCCAAACTACAGTAGACGAACTCGGTACTTTACTAAAGCTCGATCGAGCAATTTTTGCATGGTACGATCCCCGACAAGATACTTTAGAATTTGGCTGGGAATATTGTCGGGAACGTTTGCCGGGGCGCTTGGGAATTTTTGGTGTTCCAGGAGGGCCCTCTGGAGATTTAGCTGCACGGCTTCACCGCTGCGAAACGATACTGCTACATAAAACGGCCGCCCCTGATGCCACAGCATCTGAGGAACACGCCTATATCGAATTCACAAATAGTCACTACGCAGCAGTACCCGTACTAACTCAGAATCATCGGCTGGGATATCTCTTCGCCTGTGCAAACCGCCGATTTGCGACTCCCGACGAGGTGCAAGTTTTGGAAGCAATTGCAGACTCGCTGGCGATCGCAATTTCCCAATCCCAACTCCACGGGCAAATTCAAGAAGAACTCAAACTTCTGGAAGAAGTATTAGCCAAACTAAGAATCACCGAAGAGCAGTTATTACAAAGTGAAAAAATTACAATGGTGGGTCAACTAGCCGCCGAAGTTGCCCAAGAACTTAATAACCCGATTAACTTTATTTACGGTCGCCTGATTCACCTCAACGATTATATTAAAGATTTGCTTAGTATAATTCGCCTCTATCGAGAACAATATCCCGAACCTGTGCCACGAATTGCCAAAAAAATAGAGACTTGCGACCTAGATTTTATCAGCCAAGAGTTGCCGCAAATCCTCAACTTTTTGAAAATAGGAGCCGATGGCATTCGCCAGATAATCCTGGCTTTGAGGAAATTTTCACTTCCTGACGAAGCCAACAAAGAACACGCCAACCTTAATGAGAGCATCGACAATATTTTGCTGTTGCTGGCTCACAGGCTGGAGCCAAAAATATTAATAGTCAAAGAGTACAACAACCTGCCGCCAATTTTTTGTTATCCCGGTCAACTGAGCCAGGTATTCGCGAGTCTGATCAGCCATGCTATAGATGCAGTTAAAAGTATTGAAAATTCCGCTCAAATTATTACAATCAAAACTGATATTGTCGAGGATTATACAGGCAGGTTTATTGTTGTATCGATCGCCCACAATGGCTCTATAATTCCGCCGGAAATTCAACCCCGAATATTTGACCAGTTTGGCCATACTAAATCCTTTAAAAATTTTACAGGGTTGGAGCTGTCGGTGTGCTATAAAATTATTGTAGAATTGCACGGCGGCAGGCTGACAGTTGAATCTCCGGTTAAACCTCAAATTAAATCTCAAACTGGGGGCGGTGCTGAGTTTAGGGTAAAATTGCCCATCTTTTGATATGTATCGCATTTTGTCGCCAGGGAAACCCGTCGCAAATCTTGCCCACAAGTTCCGCGAAAAGCTTAATGTCGGTTTGTAGCGAGGACTTTAGTCCTCATAAAACGGAGGACTGAAGTCCTCACTACAAACCTGATTATCATTTTTTAACCAAACTTGATATGATAGGATTAGGGAAATAATAAAGGTGCAACCACTGCAAACAACAAACCTCCCATTACCAAGACTTCCACAACAATTAATAAAATATTTCTGTTCATTTTCACTTTAAGCATTTTCACTTTAAGAGCGATCGCCCAAAGAGCGAATTTTCTTCCACCAAGCCGCCGGCGAATCTTCCGGGCGATATGCGGCATCAAACATCGACAAAATTAGTGGCACACCCCCCACCTTCGCACTCATCAACAAGTGCATTGCCAGACAAAACACCAATACCGCCCAACCAGAAACGTGTAAATAATACCAAACCTGCGTCAATTCCCCAGCCGGCAGCCATTCTTCTTTAACCATACTGCCAGAAGCGATCGCCCAAGTCAGTGCCAGCAACATCAACGTATTCACAATCCGGTGCAAACTGTACCACCAAATCGGTTTTCCCAACTGCGTTAGTTTCCCAAAAGAATCCGGCTGCACCAAGCGTTTTTGACCTGCGTGGAAACTGTACAATGCAAAAGCCGGCATTATTCCTAACAGCAACATCTTGCCAAAAGTGCCGTGAATCCCGATAATATCTGCAATCTGAGGCACGGGGACTTTGCCAAACCGTCCATCGTAGGTGTTGTAAACCAGAAATGCGCTCAAAATTGCTAAAAGGGCGATCGCAGCGTTAACCCCATGCAGTAATCTGAGCAGCAATGGCTGGTAGGGTCTAGATGGCGCCATAGTCGATTCTGCTACTTCATAAATAATCTTTTACACAATACAGCTAAGCTCAGATTTTTTCAACCCTCGCCAATTGTGAAATAAATGTGAGTCAAAAATGAATAGATTATGATAATAACGCAATTATATCAAAATTTAGTGTAAACTAAAACGGTCAAGAAAAACACTTTATTTATAACAGATAACACTTTACAAAAATGGATGCAGCCACTACCATATTACTTTCCTTGGGACTAGCAGCAGATGCTTTTGCGGTTGCTGTTTCTAGCGGCTTAGCAATCAAACACATGAAAGTCAATAAAGCTTTAAAAATTGCTTTATTTTTCGGAGGTTTTCAAGCTTTAATGCCCGTCATAGGATGGCTCATCGGTCTTAGTTTTAGTTTTTTGATAACACCGATCGACCATTGGATAGCTTTTGGGCTTTTGAGTTTCATTGGCGGAAGAATGATTTATGAATCGCTGCAAAGCGAAGAATGCGAGAAAAAGTTCAATCCCTTAGATACGGGAACTTTGATAACGCTGTCGGTGGCGACGAGTATTGATGCTCTCGCAGTTGGCCTCGGATTTGCTGTTCTGAAAGATTCTATTGCTCCTGCGGTTACTGCGATCGGATTTATTACTTTCTTTTTAGCCTTTGCAGGGGTGTTTATCGGACACAAGTGCGGCAACTTGTTTGCTAATAAAATTGAGATATGGGGTGGAGCAATTTTGATTTTCATTGGCAGCAGAATCTTGTTTATGCACTTGACAGAAGTGCCATTAGTTATCGGCAATTAGTCAGTAGTCATTAGTCAGTAGTTATTAGTGGAACAGTGACATCAAAGTCTCTGGTGGTTGCAATTACCAATTACCAATTCCCAAAAAATGCTATAACAGCAATATTGCGTTAAAGGATAAAAATTTTGTGCTGAAACTTTACGGCGGAGCCCGCAGCAGGGCCTCAATTATCAAGTGGTATCTAGAAGAAATAGGAGTTCCCTACGAATTCGTCTTGCTGGATATGCAAGCAGGGGCACACTTGCAGCCAGAGTATCTCGAAATTAACCCGATCGGCAAAGTACCCGCGATCGCCGACGGAGATTTTAAACTTTGGGAATCGGGCGCAATTCTGCTGTATTTAGCTCAAAAATATGGTAAGATGCCACACACTTTGGAGCAGCAAGCTCAAATCGTGCAGTGGGTCACGTTTGCTAACGCCACCCTGGGGCCGGGAATATTTACAGAAGCAACTCGCGATCGCGAAACTCCCAAGTTGTTAAAACCGTTAAATGAAATTTTCGAGAAACAGCCGTTTTTAATGGGTGATGAATTTGGCGTAGCTGACGCAGCAGTCGGGTCAATGTTGGCCTACATTCCGATGATGCTAAAACTAGACCTCAGTGCTTATCCGGCTGTTGTAGATTACATCAAGCGGATCTCAGAAAGACCGGCATTCAAAAGTGCGATCGGCGGTAGCTGAAGCTAGAAAGAAGAACGAAACAAAACTTAATACCTAAAAGCAGGGGCAATTCAAAAATTGCCCCTGCTTTTGATGAAATCAAACTTATCTAAATCCGACAGCCGCCTGCCAAACAAAAGCCAGCAGCAAGAAAAATACGGGAATGACCGGCAAAACATTAACCAAAGGCTCAAAAATCGAATAAGCTTCGGGCAGTTTTGCTAAGAGTAATGCAGCTTCCATGAATCAACCTACCTATCCAACAGAATTTTCATAATTGTCGCATATCTTTACCCACGGCAATCATGATTGATCGACTCTCGGTGCAAGCCAGTAGGCAAACTCTTCAGTAAATCGATCAGCCAAAATCGCCTCCCGCATCCTCCCCGTAAAGCGAATCAACTCTGTCACATTGTGAAGCGCCAGCAAAGTATACCCCAGCACTTCGTTAGCCCGCGCCAAATGGGCCAAATAAGCCCGACTGAATTTTTGGCAGGTATAACAAGGGCAAGACTCATCCAGCGGAGCAAAATCCTCCCGGAACCGAGCATTTTTCAAACTCCAGCGTTCCCCACCCACAAAAGCCGTCCCGTGGCGGGCCAGCCGAGTCGGAATCACGCAGTCAAACATATCTACCCCACTCGCCACCGCCAGCGCCATTTCCCGATAAGTCCCAATCCCCATCAAATAACGCGGTTTATTTGCCGGCAACAGAGGCGCAGTCACCTTTACAATCTCTGCGATCAAATCCCCCGATTCCCCGACACTAACGCCGCCGATGGCGTAGCCTGGTAAATCCAAATCTACCAACTGGTTCGCCGCGCGCGATCGCAAATCGGGGAAAACGCCCCCCTGGACGATCCCAAACAAAGCTTGATCCGGGCGCGAGTGAGCTTGCATGCAGCGTTGCAGCCAGCGGTAAGTGCGATTTGTGGCAGCCTCCACCTCCTCCCGCGTAGCGGGGTAAGGGGGACACTCGTCAAATGCCATAATCACATCAGCACCCAACTCATTCTGAATTTCGATCGATCGTTCCGGTGTCAAATTAATCATGCGGCCATCGCGGGGAGAGCGAAAAGTCACCCCATTCTCAGAAATAGTCCGCATTTGGCTCAAGCTAAACACCTGAAAGCCGCCCGAATCCGTCAGCATCGGGCCAGGCCAAGCCATAAATTTGTGCAATCCGCCCGCGCCTGCGACAATCGCTTCCCCCGGCTGCAAGTGCAAGTGATAAGTATTTGCCAAAACCATTTGAGAACCAGCAGCCTCAAGATGTGCAGGTGTCAAAGTTTTGACATTAGCTAGCGTCCCCACTGGCATAAATTTAGGCGTTTCCACCACACCGTGGGGAGTGGCAAAAACCCCTGCACGGGCTTGGGTATGGCTGCAATTAGCCTGACATTTAAAAGAAAATTTCGCCTTGTCCTCAGTCATTAGTCCCCGATGCTCGTTAACCGCTACTCGGCCGTCCGTGTTATTTAATCTATTGTTGATGACATCGCGACAAAAAAAACCATGACCCCGCCCAAAAACGGAGACAAGTTTCCGACAATCGTCGTGGAGGGCAAAAAATTTTAGACCTTAGTTCTAACTCCCAGATTCACGGCGCTGCAAGTAAATCTAAAATCTAAAATCTAAAATCTAAAATTGACTGACTGACGATTAAAACGGGGAATCATCGTCGTCTAATTGTAGATCCCAGTTGCCTGAGAGTACCTGATCGACCACCGCATCCAATGCCGCAGCATTTAAATTCCGGGCGAATTGCTCTTGCAAAGGATTGGAGAGGGGAATTAACCGCAACTGCCGTCCATCTTGAATCAGGTCAAAATAAGCACCATCTTCAGGCGACTGTTTCAGTTCCAGGTAATCAAAACTATAGACGTTCAAATAAAGCGCATGGTTGGCAATCAGGGTAGAACGGTGGGGGTTGGCGAAGACTTCGAGCACATAACCTTCCCCTTCGCTATAAATCTGGCCATCTTGTATGTGAAGGTAGCGGACACGTCCTAAATCAAACAGCAATCTTTTGATATCGCGTTTGTTGACGACAATCCCTGTATCGATGATGCAAGGAGCAACTACCCTGTTATTCAATTGATCGTGACTCATGGAGTAAAAGCCTCTGTTGTAGTATTTTCCCGTCTTGAACATCAGGGAGTTAGCTAGAATTCTTGGGAAGGGAAACGCGGATCTTGAGTTTAGTCATTTTAGATAGGGAGCTTGGGGATCGCTGCCGACAGAGGTTTTCCGGGGAAAAGAGCGGGCGACAGGAGGAATGCTCGATCCAAAAAACTAGGGTGTTACAGTCCAATTCTGGCACACGCTAATCGATTGACAACTGCATACCAGATGAAAAATTTTCTATCTTATGGTGCATGATAAATGGGTTCGCTCTACGATCGACTTTTTCCGGAATCAAGGCGCTGCCATCGCAGCCGCAGTCGCTTTTTATACTTGTTTGCCGGTACCGGTGTCTTGGACTTTGGAGTTTCGGGGCATTGCCCGCTTGGCACCGGCGATCGGGCTTTTGATTGGGGGGATGCTGGGACTGGGGGATGTTGGGTTGCAGTTGTTGGGAATGCCTGCTCTGACTCGATCGGCCTTGGTGGTAGTCTTGGGCATCGCCGTGACTGGCGGGCTGCACCTAGACGGGGCAATGGACGCGGCGGACGGGCTGGCTGTACCAGACCCGGTACGCAGGCTGGAAGTCATGCGGGACAGCGTTACAGGAGCCTTTGGGGCGATGGCTGCGATCGCGATCGTGCTGCTGAAAACTGCCGCTCTGTCGGACTTGAATAACTATCGGTGGCTGGCTTTGATGGGTGTGGCGGGTTGGGGGAGATGGGCCCAACTGGTGGCGATCGCCCGCTATCCCTATCTCCGGGCAGAGGGTAAGGGAGCTTTTCACAAGGAATCGATTTATTCTCCTTTTGATTTTATCCCCGGAGTGCTGTTGCTGCTGAGTTTGAGCGTGGTGCAAGTTGTCTTGGAGGGCGATCGGTGGCTGTTGGCGGTGGGGATGGCTTTGGGGGGAAGTGCGATCGGAATTTTTGCCGGAGCCTGGTTTAACCACCGTTTGGGCGGCCACACGGGCGATACTTACGGTGCTGTAGTCGAGTGGACGGAGGCTTTATTGCTGTGTCTTTTGGCGGCTTTGGAAGGGTAAGTTATGCCATGTTGCCATTGTTTGAGTGAAAACTCTAGTACAGCTCGGCGTAAATACACAGACTATTAAACAGCCAAGACTTTACCCTTATATGTCCACTTAAAAGGTTTGGCTATTGTTTGATTAAAGTAGTTAATAAAATTGAGGATGCGATTTTTCAGATCGTACTGACTGGTGAAACTTGCTCTTTTGATTAATTTCCGCACCAAAATGCTGAACCAAATCTCTATTTGATTAAGCCACGAAGAATGTTTGGGTGTGTAATGGAAAACAATTTGATGTGTTGGGTCACTTAAAAAAACAGTGCGAGATTTCATAGATTGAAGTATGCCGCTTTTTCCCTTAATACCGAGGTCGATATCTAAGCCTTCTTTCTCGGCGACCAAACGCACCAGTGATTCAGATTGGTGAGTATTCAGACAATCCATAATTAGATGCCATTTTTTGGCATCAGGGTCTGTTTCAATGATGTGACGAATATTCAGTAAAAAATCCGATTCTGTTCTCGAATCTCCGCAAGTTGGCTCAATTATTTTACCATTCGCAATATTGAAATTAGCGATCAAGGTTTGCGTACCATGACGAATATATTCAAACTCTCTTCTTGCAACTTTCCCGGGTCGCATTGGTAAGTCTTTTTCGAGACGCTCAATAGCTTGAATCCCTGTCATTTCATCAACTGATATAGTGTATTCTCCATTTTGACTGCGTTCAATTGCAGTCAGATATAACCCTGTAATATCTTTAACTTTTGCATCAAATTCTTCATCCACAGGGGGGGGTTAACCAGTAGCGCGAGGCGTGTGGTTTAATTTCTGCTTCTTCTAATAATCTGCCAACATGGCGGACTGATATACTTTCAATAATGCCTTGTTTCATGATTTCCTCCGCCAGCTCTCTAGCTGTCCAGTGACTTATTGGTCGTCCATAATCGGACGGTGAGGAACAGGCGAGTGCAAATAACTCGGTTACTTGTTCCATGCTGAATTTTACTGGTGCGCCAACACGCTCTCGATCTTGTAATCTTTGCAAAATCGATAAGTCTTTTCCCTCGCTCTCCAACCATCGGTTTCGCCATAAACGAGCCATCTGCCGATTAATCTCTAGGCTTCGGGCTATTTCACGATGGTTTTGACCATCAGATGCCATGAGAATAATTTTGGCTCGTAGCACGATCTGTTGCGGCGTGTTGTGTCTCTTGCTCAACTGGTGAAGTTGATGACGCTCGCCATCGCTTAATTTTCATGTTTTAGGCATTAATAATGCCATATACGACTCCCTTATTACCTACCGAAACTGGTCTAAACTAACTATGTTATTCTACCACAAATATAGTCTGTCTACTTACGCTGAGCTTTACTAGTCCTCAATTTAGCAAATAACGACGGTTCTAGCAGGTGGAAATCCGCACTCAATAGCAATGGTTTTCATCCTGTCTGCCTTCAAATGCCACCCTAGATTAGATACAGCAAACCTCAAACTATAAAGAAAGCTATGGGATACTTTATTGCTGCGATCGTCCTCGGAATGTTAATTGGGGCTGGCTTCGAGATTGTCTAAACAATCCGCCCCTAAGAGAGCGCACCTTATACAAAAACGAACCAACCGGACATCATATAACAACACAAAATGAATGGAAAATGCCACTGCAAATTTTCCATTCATTCTCAATTTTTACGCTTTCGGCTCAACCCAAACCGTCATCCCTTCAACCCTCAAACCTTTGCCGCGAGTGCCACAGTATTGACCGTTAGCAGTAACAGGAGTATCGCCCACATTTTGGATGTGAGCCGTATAAAATACGTCGTATTTATCAGCTTGCGGCCCTGTCAGGCGGGCGGCAAATCCCTCAATGCGCTTGGCTTTGCCCCGGAATCCAGCTAACTCTCCTTCCGAGATCCAAGCAGTGTCGCCCACTCCTTCAACGTGAGCCATGTACTGCAAATTTAAACCGGCAAGGGGAGGCTCTATTTTAATTTGAAATCCTTCGACGCGGCGGCCTTGAGCTTTAGTACCCGCATATTCTCGATCGCTAAAAGTTCGATCGCCAATTCCTTGAATGTGCGCCAACACTTTTAAACCCACAGGCGCCGCAGCTTGGGAACTCGCAGACGGCGCGATCCAAACTTTGATACCTTCTATTCTCAAAGCTTTGCCGCGAGTACCACAATATTCGCCATTGGAGGACACCTCGGTGTCGCCGATATTCTGAATGTGAGCGGTATAAAATACGTCGTACTTATCAGCTTGTGGCCCGCTCAATCGCACTGCAAATCCTTCAATTCGTTTCGCTTGACCCCGAAAACCTGCCAATTCTCCTTCGCTAAGCCAAGGAGTGTCGCCAACACCTTCGACGTGAGCCATGTACTCGACATTTAAGCCGGGAATTAGCGGGTCGATCTTAATCGCAAATCCTTCGACACGCCGCCCTTGAGCTTTTGTACCCGCGTATTCTTGAGCGCCGAAAGTTCGATCGCCAATTCCTTGAATGTGCACCAAAACTTTGATGCCCAAACCGCCTTCTACTGCCACCGCTGGTTGAAGGTTCCGGGGTGCGCCAAAAACAATGTTCCCCGAATCGGTTGTCTGAAGAGACTTAGGTACTTCCACGCTGGGAACAATAATTACTTCGTGCATGGGGACAGAAGGTGCGGGGGATTCCAAAATCTGGATCTGTGGCGCAACTGTAACTTGTTTCGGTGCCACATTTCCTGACGGGATGACAATCACTTCTGGCAAAGGTTCGGCGCTGATTTTTTGTTCTGGCGCTGTTTTAAATGCGGGTTCGACTTGTGCAGGTGCTGCTTTTACCATCTCAGCAATGGTTAATTTGCCTCTGGAAATGGCTACGGCTATTTGTTTGCCAAAAGCGGCGCTGACTGTTTCTTCGAGAATTACCCACTGTTCGTCATCTAATTTGTCTTGCTGTTCCACCAGGGCGAGCACTGCTGAAACTGGGTGTTTGCCGCTGACTAAGGATTCTGCGTCGGAATGCAGTTGAGTTGGGGTTGATTCGGAAATCGCGCGTTGCAGTTCGCGGGCTTTGGCATGAACTGATTGTAAGGGTGCGAAGTCGCTTTGTTCGCGGTGGGCGATCGCCAATACTCGATCGATCACTTTCAATGCTGCATCGCGAATTTCTGCTTTACCTTCAGAAGCTGCGGCAGTCTCGACTAAGTTTTGAATGTCTTTGAGGGAAGTAATTTCCCCTGGTGCAATCGCGGATTTGTTGAGTTCGAGAGCTTGTTTTTGGACTGCAGCAAAGTTGCGGCTGTAGGCGGCTACTTCTTGCAGCAAGCTGTCAGAAGGAGGAAGACCTGAGTCTTGCAGTTGTTTTGCTGCTTTGGATAGGCGATCGGCCAAATTAGCATAAGTTTCCGATAGTCGGGCTATTTGTTGTAGCAAATCTTTATGTGGTGCTTCCATATGTCTTGCCGTAAATATTTAACTTGCTGATTATAGACGTTGAGCGTCTTCTGAAGGTAGAAGGCAGTAGTCATCAGTCATTAGTCCCTGGGAAAAATAAAAATGCTCCTCCTCTCCGACTCCTCCACTCGGACACTCTCCGACTCCCCCACCCAGACACCCGGACACTCTGCGACTCCCCACTCTCCGACTCATCCTCTGGCATCCCCCGCGTGATCGCCGTCACAACCGTGCAAATACTTAGTCACACTCTGCGACTCCGGCTGTCACGAGTGGCCCGTAACAATGTCACACCTATCGAGCCATAGCCGTCACTGCTGATTCTGTGAAAACAGTTAATACTGATGCTTGAACCAATAAAATCCCGAAGTGTTATGGTACTAATTCGCGACCTCGCCCAGCAAGCTCTGGCTCTAGGCTATCTAACCCTTGAAGCCGAAAATCAACTGCGGCGGATGTTAACTACCACCCAGTATGACTTGGAAGACTTAAATGCTTTTATGGCTTTGCAACTAGCAGCTATGTCCGGAGGAGTGAAACAAGAGTCTCGCGAGCTAAAAAAGTTTGAAATCTTTGGCGAGACGGCTTCCGAAACTTCTTGTTAGTAATTAGTTGGCTTTTGATTCGTTAAAATTTAGTAAGGGACATTTCTACCGTGCAGGTTCGTGAAGTTGTAAAACAAGCTATTGCCGCTGGATATTTGAGTTTGGAAGCGGAAAATGAAATGCAGAAGATTTTTTCCTCAGCCAAGTGTGATTTGGAAGATTTGAACGCTTTTATGAGCTTGCAATTAGCTGCGATGGCGGGTCGGGTGAGGCAAGAGTCTTTGGAATTAATAAGGATGCCAAATTTTGCGGATAGAAATTAATTTTTTATACAATTATTTGGCAATACAAGTATTAATTTTTCTCCTCAATAAACACGGAAAAGCTATAATTATTTGGATGACTTCTCTACTAATTAAATAAAAAAATATTGGTATTTTGGTTCAATGGGTGTTGAGCAAATTAAATAAAATCGAAATAAATATTAAAATGAATATTTAAGTAGAGAGTGAGGACTTGACTCCTCAAAGGTCAGGCTTGGATGACTAGACCTGTCAAGGTGTAGTCAAAGTTTTTGCTTCGTAACAGTTGAGCATTCTGCTTGAAAAGTTATCTAAGCTGTTGCGGCATTTAAATTATGTGTCAAAAAACAATCAAACTCTTGTGGGATGGGCTTCTAGCCCGCCCCGAATATATAATTTAAATGCGCGACAGCTTATGATCAATGATTAACTGGAGTTGGCCTGAAATAGCTAATATTATTTCCCCTCCATCGACCGCAATAAAATTAGTGAGTAGTGAGGACTTTAACCCTCATAAAGCTCGCTCGTGCTTCCGCCGTTACTACAAAAGTAATAAGGGTTATAATACCCGCTTTTATATCATCACTGAGACTATTTCCTACGACTCCGACGCTCTAACTCTTTAATTACTCTCAGAACAAACAGCGACATTAAAGCGCCAATTAATGCTAGTTGCCACAACCCGCATCCGGCAGCAGTTCCTAAAGCTGCTGACACCCAAATAGCGGCGGCAGATGTGAGTCCGTGAACTTCAACTTTACCTCTTTCCTGGTGATTTTGCCGCAGGATTTCTCCGCCTCCCAAAAACCCAATCCCGGCAGCAATGCCTTGAATTACCCGCGCTACAGCATCTCCTCCGTTTTCATTTTTCCCCATTGCTAGCGGCATTAAAACAAACAGTGCACAACCCATGCTAACTAGCATATGAGTTCTCAATCCCGCTGGTTTGTTTCTGAGTTGGCGCTCCCATCCAATAATTCCACCAACAAACATGGCTAGGCACAACCTTAACAGTATGCCTAGCCAATGATCGGGAGACCACAAGTTAGCGATCGACAATGTTTTACTGCAAATAATTAATCCGAAGATTCCAATATTAGCGGAGTACGATGTCCGATCGCAATGTCACTGCCAAATCTTGTTCCGGGCGAATCACGAGCACGTCAACGCTGCGCCGCCCCAACAATACTCCAGCTAAAGCGCCGATTCCAACGCCTCCCAATACTTCTTCAGTCGCGATCGCTTTGTCGCCGGTAATGCCTGCGAGTGCGGCTGCGGCTGCTGCACCCAAGGCTGCACCTTGGGCTACTGAACCTGTGCCAGCACCTTTTTGGACTCTTTCGGTTCGGGTAATAATTCCCGAATAGCCATCAATCCGATAGCGTTGGCGGCGGCTGATAATTAACTCTCTGGCAACAAATTGAGTACCCATTTGATTGCCTCTTCTGACAGGTTGCAGTGCCCCGACTATCTGGCTGCCTCCGGGGATTAATACTCTGCCTTGAGGTGTGCGGATGTCTTGCGCTACTGTTAAAGTTAAAGGTGAAGTTTCTTCGCGGGTGACAACTATTTTGTCTTTTTCATACCTAACTGGAATTACACTGCCCGACGGAATTCGGATGCTATCAAATTGGGAAATTCTTTGTTGGGCTTCTGCGGGAGTAGCTACCACCAGCGGCGCGCTGGTTCCAACTGTAATGCCAAGTGCGAGGACTGCTGCTGTTGCTGAACGCCATTTTTGAGAAGTAATCATATAAATTGTCTCCTTGCTTCGGTTTTTGTTTACTTAGGAACGCACTACTGCTAAATTTGTTTCTTGTTTCGCATTCATCTGATGTTTTGATTATGGCAGGCTGGAATTCTACCAGTTGGGAAGATAAGGTTGATAACCCAGAAGTTGAAAATTTGGAAAAATCGAGAAAATCCGCAAGACAGGGGCGATCGGGAAGATAAGGAAGATAGTCAACAGTCAACATTCAACATTCAACATTCAACAATTAATTGTTGAGAGCGTTTAAGGCTAATAATCCAGCACCGAAAGCTGGTTCGTATCGGGGCGAAATAACCTGAGCTTTTGGGGCGATCGCACTTATGGCTGCTTCAAACCGACCTCGGCAATTTGCCTCTCCACCCCACACACCTCCTACTATCACAATTTCAAATTCTTCTGTTTGGTTAAATAGCGCTGAAAAGGCTATTTTGGTTGAATAGGTTAATTCTGCTACAGCATTATTGATAATGCAGTCAGCGACGCGATCGCCCTCTGCTGCGGCTCGATCGACAATCGGCGCTAAAGCTGCAATTTCTTTGACTCCCCAACCGCGCCCGTAAACAACTTCTACTAATTCTTCTAGGTTATTGAGGCCTAAATGCGTTTGAAGTTTTTCCGCAAGCGTGGTAAAATCTTCGCGTCCGTCATAGAACTTCAAAGCAGCTTGCAAACCCTGAAGGGCGATGTTATATCCGCTGCCTTCATCGCCTAAAATATATCCCCAACCGCCGACTCGTTTAGTTTTCCCTTGACGGTTTTGCCCGAAAACAATGGAACCGGTTCCTGAAATAACGGCGATACCCACTGGATGACCTGTACCGCCAGCAAGTGCGATCGCGCAGTCGCTGCAAATTACGATATTCCTGGGCAGGAACGATCGGGTTACTGGTAAAGTATTCGTCAACTGCAAGTTCTGCACTACAAATTGCACTATTTCACGATCTTTGGGACGCCCAACTCCTGCTAGTCCCAGACCAATTGCTTCTATGTTGAGATTGCTATTCGTCTCGATTTTAGCGGACAGAACTGCTCGTTCGATCGCCAATTGGATGGATTGTTTTGCTGTCTCAATTCCCAGGGTTTGATAATTTGACGGCCCTGCTTCACCCCGTCCTAAAACAAGGTGGTTGTCATCCATTAAAAGGCAGATAGTTTTAGTGCCGCCACCGTCGATGCCGAATACGTAGCTCATGAATAATTTAAAGAATAATAGAGCAACCCAGATTAACAGAGATATCTCTATTCTACGCTTTGTACAATCCGATTAAATCGACAGAGCAATGCTAATAATAATTAAACCTAATAATCCTAACCAAACCAGATGGCGCTGACACCAATTTTTGATTGATTGCATCCAGCCGCCACTGATGTAACGGCTCGTCTGTGGCACCAGCGGCTCAGCTTGATTGTGATAAAGCGTGCATTCTTTGGCAAAGGGACGCTGCGGGTAGTTGCAAGTGTCGTCTGCGTGATAAATACAGGTAGTGCACAGAAATTCTTCGGGTTTTGATCTATAAAGAGGGATACCCGGATGACCGAAAGCTTTGAGGGGGATTTTGCAGTGTGGACAGGCGAGCGCTTGGGCCTCTACAGGTTGGTGACAGCGGGGGCAATCAGGCATAGACAGCAGGGTTATGGGGTAATGTGGTGGGTAGGCTCATTAGGGGGTTTTCCGAACGCCGATTAGCGCGATCGGCTCGCCATCAGGCGGCTGGGTGCTCCAAAATAGAAAGGTAGGTGTGCGCTGACGTAACTTTAAGTTTACAGATGGTTTCGCAGCGACAGCAGGCGACCTGAGCCGATCGGGTATGAAAGGGCAAACATTAGGAAAAATCTATGGATAACAATAGCAACTTACTCAAACAACTGGTAATGCTGGGCATTGGTACTACCTCTCTGGTAGCCGAGAAATTGCAGGAAGCTAGCGAGCAATGGGTCAAAGATGGCAAAATTAATCCCGAGCAAGCCAAAACCTTTGTCGATGACATGACGGAGCATCTCAAGTCTGAGCAGGGCAATTGGGATACGCAGTTGCAGCGGCAACTACGGAATATTCTCCAAGATATGGGAGTTCCCCGACAGTCGGAAATGGATGAGTTGCGGGGAAGACTTGATCGTTTGGAACGTCAGATGCGGGATTTAGAAAACCGTAACTGGCGCTGAGTTCGATCCTCTTCTGCAAGCTTCGCTAACGCCCGCGAGAAGTTCGCTGCTATCTTGTGATAAGATTGTCACCCGAAGGCAGAAGGCTAAAAAAAGGCACTTATGTAGAAGCCATTTATGTAGAATAACAAACATTTTGACTTCATACTTTGGCCTGAAAAATTATCTGGTACCTGCCGTTCTTTGGTGGAAAAGTTCAGATAAAATTTGGTAGTTCTTGTTGTACTAGATGTCTTAGATATCTGAGATATCGCGGTTAAAAGTATTAGGAGGATTAATTTTGCGAGGAGTTCTAGTCAGCTTGGGAGTAATGCTGGTTTGCTTTTTGTTTTTGATAGTCGCTCAAATGGGCGGTTCTGGGTCCCAAGCAGTTGCAGCCGAATTGAACAATCTTTTACCCGAGACTGCTATTGAGAAGTTGTCAGCGCAGTCTTTGAATGAAAATAGCTTGCTAGTAGCTGATGCTACTTTACCAGAGGTACCAGCTACTATCGCTGGCAATGACATGACTGATAATACTGAGAAAACTGTCACCACAGATTCCGGTCTGAAATATGTTGAATTGAAAGAGGGTAATGGGGCGACTCCAAAAACCGGGCAGAAGGTGGTCGTGCACTACACTGGAACTTTGGAGGATGGCACGAAGTTTGACAGTTCGCGCGATCGCAATTCTCCTTTTGAGTTCCAAATTGGCGTGGGTCAAGTAATTAAGGGTTGGGATGAAGGTGTCGGTACGATGAAAGTTGGAGACCGCCGCCAATTGATTATTCCCCCTGAACTCGGTTACGGTGCTCGCGGTGCGGGCGGGGTGATTCCTCCTAATGCTACGCTGATTTTTGATGTGGAATTGTTGAGAATCGGTGGCTAGGTAGCTCAATCTAATTCAACGTAAAACTTTTACGGTGTTTAGAAACCCGGTTTTTTTTAAGAAACCGGGTTTCTGTGTATGTTCTGGTTTATTTACGATCGCTTCGGAGATGCGAGATTGCGGAAGCAGGTAAATTGGGCGTCAAATAATAGTTTGATGATTCCTGTGGGCCCGTTTCTGTGTTTGGTAATAATTACTTCTGCAATTCCGCGATCGGGCGAATCAGGGTTGTAATATTCATCGCGGTAGAGCATAATTACTAAATCTGCGTCTTGCTCGATCGATCCGCTTTCTCTCAAATCAGACATCATCGGCCGCTTGTTTGTCCTCGCTTCCACACCCCGACTCAACTGAGATAAGGCAATAATCGGCACGTTGAGCTCGCGGGCTAAACCTTTAAGACTTCTGGTAATTCGAGATAGTTCTTGCACGCGGTTGTCGCTGGTACCTTCCATTAATTGCAGGTAATCTAGCAAGACTAATCCTAGGGTTCCACCTTGTTCTGCTTGGAGGCGGCGGACTTTCGATCGTATTTCTGTGACGGTAATATTGGGAGTATCGTCAATAAACAGCGGTAGTTCTGATAAGTTACCAATGGCTGTACTGATGGGTTCCCATTCGTTTTGACTGATTCTACCCGATCGCAATCGGTTACTTTCTATTTTGGCTTCGCTGGACAGGATACGCTGCACTAGCTGTTCTTTCGACATTTCTAAGCTGAAAACGGCAACCGGCAATTTCTGCTGTCCGGCGGCGATGTGGTGGGCGATGTTGGTACAGAAGGCGGTTTTACCCATCGCCGGCCTAGCCGCAACGATGATTAAATCCGATCGCTGAAAGCCTCCTGTCATGGCATCTAAGTCATAGAAACCGCACGGAATACCGGGAAGTGTGAGGCCTTCATTGCGATTTTCTAGGTCTTGAAATGTTTGGTTTAGTGTTTCGCCGATTGACACTAAATCTTGTTGCGGACGTTCTTGAGTTATACTGAAAATTTCTTGTTCGGCGCGGTCTAAGACTGTTTCTAGTGGTGTTGCCGTCTCGTAACCTAATTGTACTATGTTGTTGCCAGCTTCGATTAATTTGCGGCGCTGATATTTGTCTTCAACTAAAACTGCATATTGGTCGATGTTGACTGCGGAAACTGTGCGATCGACTAATTGTGCTAATTTACTTAGTCCTCCTACTTGCTCTAACTGGTTGCGGTCCGTCAGCGAAGTTGTTACCGTCATTAAATCGGTAGGTTGACCCTGTAAAAATAGCGCTAATGCCGATCGATAAATGACTTGATGAGCGGTGATGGCAAAAAACTCCGGTCGCAGCAGTTCGGCAATTCGGGAAATAGCTTCGGGGTCAATTAAGATTCCCCCCAAAATTGCTTCTTCTGCCTCTATATTTGTCGGCATCAAATCGCTCATTGGTCAATAGTCCTCAGTCAGTCGATTTTAGATTTTAGATTTTAGATTTTAGATTTTAGATTTTAGATTTTAGATTTTAGATTTTAGATTTTA
>NZ_JAUBQQ010000117.1:0-7555 GCF_036701335.1 Microcoleus sp. Pol12B5
GTGGTGGTAAATGGTATTGCTGCTGGAACTTGGGGAAACTGGAACGCTGCTTGGTCGTCGGCCCCCGCGGCTCCGGCTCTGCCAGACGCCACGAACCTGCCAACTGCACAGAACAATCCTAATTTTGTTCGTGAAAACGCTGCGACAGCTCGCCAATTTGCCAAAGGCGACTTGCGGATGCGGGCAACAGCAGTTTATCACTATGCAAACAGTGGCTACGATCCAACAACGCTAGCAGCCGCACCAATAGGAACCCAACCACAGCAAACCCCCCTAGCTTGTATCAGCAGCTACTACGACCCCAGTAACGCTTCAACAGCGAGAAACATCACCACCACAGGACTGCTGCCGGATGTCAGCGGACAGGGAGCAGCCGCACCCATTGTGGTAAGTGGCACGCTACCGACACTGGGAACACGGCAGGCATTTATCGGCTCGAACAACGGCATCACCTACGGCCCTCCGACCAGACCGCGACCTGGTGGTAATTCTACTCCGAACCCCGCTACAGGCTTGCTGAGCGGTAGTGGAGATACAATTTTGGAAACCCAGGCAAACTTGGTCTTCCCGGACGGTAGGTTTGCCAATGGGCCGTTGAGAACCGCCCTCCAAGTCCCAGCAGCCCAGCGCACGCTAGCACAAAATGCAGCTATTGACTCTACTAATTGCGCGCTACAGATTCTTGATGGTACTATCGGTGCTCCTAATCCGGCACAGATTCCCCACGGGGCAATTCAAGAAGTAGCATTTTTGAACGGCAGAGAAGTCAAGGCGATCGACCGCGACAACCTGGCCAGTAATAATGTTAACGAAGCCTTTACCCTCAGCAGTCCCCTGCCTGCCAATCCCCAAGCAGCAACTTTAACAGGCAATTACGACCAGCCCCTAGAAGAACGGCAACCCCTAGAAATTCGGGCTACTCAGTTAGACCTCAATGCCTTGCGCGGGCAAAACATTGCAGGGCCCAACGCTACTCCACCCGAGTGGTTGCTGCCCAACAGCGGGATTATCTATGCCAGCCGAGATGACGCATTGCCAGATCGCAGCGCTAGATTCGCAAATCCTGCCCAAAGCACAACAGTCAGTCCTACAGACAACCTGCTCGACCCCACCCGCAAGCCTAACGGCATTGTCTTGATTAACGGACAGCAGCTATTTCGCGGCGGCGCAACCCCCACACGACCAAATAACATCAATGCTGTAGTCAGAGAAAAAGGGCTAACATTGGTATCAAATTTGCCGGCTTACATCCAAGGAGCCTTTAACCTTCACGGCACCATTCCGGCTCCTGCTCCGGGTGTTCCACCCAATAATAATCCTGTGCCCGTGGAAGAGTTTACGCAGCTAGTCAATCCAACTTGGACAAATTTTTACGGACGCACACAAAATCAGCTTGACCCCAACTTTGCCTGCCGTGCGGGCGACCCGAGGCTCCCAAACTGCACCACGGGCGACTTCTGGAGACCTGCAAATATACTGGCAGATGCAGTCACCCTGCTATCACAAAGTTACCGTTTTGGCTTCCGCAACGAAGGAGATTTTGACCTGAGAAACAATGCAGGCGCGGCTGCTGTGTTGCCCCGCCGACAGCAAGGATTTTTCAATAACAACTTTGTGACTAACGGACTTTCCAGCGGGGCGTTTTCAAATAACGGCAATTTAGTGGGTACACCGAATGCTCCCCTACCAGCGCTAACAGACATTACCTACCAGACTCCTGCTCTCCCGCTATCGAGTTCTTACTTCAACAACTTTGTCACTCCGATCCAGCGGCGCGGGAATTTCCCAGAGTACGTGATGGAAACTTGCATAAAACTGCCGGTGGCTGCGTGTACGAATAATGACTGGTTTGTCAATCCTCTGGCAGCAGCACCAATCTCCGCAACCGATGCAATCACAATTATTCCTCCTGCTGCTCCCACTTATGCAACACCTACTAACAATGCTTCTTTTTATCAAGCTGGGTCAACGGTTGATCCCCCACTGCCAGCATTGCAGCGATTCCCCCGCCGCGTGGCTTTTCTGAGAAACCCCACCACTACTCCGCCCGCCAACCAGTTGGCAACCCCCGCCGCTCCCCAGCCTTTAGGGATTGCTGCAGGAGGAGCGATCGTACCAGGTGCCGCCGGTGCTAATACCAGACCTAATTCTCTGTGGTTTGCCGGAAGTAATGGGCCTGCTGTCAACTTCGATAACGTCAGTGCTCCCTATGTCGTCAACCCCACCACCATTCCTCCCAACACCAGAGACGGAGCAAATGTACTACTACCAGCTTTAACGATAGCATCACCACCACCAGCCACTAGCGGATTGCAGCCACTATTGCTTCCAGTCCCGCAGATCCAAACTTTGTCATCAGCAGCTAATCCTCCAGGCGGGAATATCATGCCCAGAGGGACAACTATTGCCAGAAATACAGGATGGATAGCCCAGGCTGTAAATACCACCTTCAATCTGATTGTCGGAGCGGGTGACACTCCTTCACGGACACTCAATGCCAACACCGGAGACTTTAACGGCGGCTTGCAAAACTTGCCCCGATTCTTGGAAAGCTGGAATAACGGGGGATTCGCTACCAACATCCGAGGCTCTTTCATTCAGCAAAACCGCAGTGCCTTAAGCACTGCACCCTACCAGCCAATTTTGTCGGCCCCGGCATTAGTGAGCCTGTTTCAGCTTCAAGTAGGGGGCCCTTTTCCTGCGCCTGCAAGTATCACAAATACGTACAACACCGATGCTGGGGCGGGGTTGATTCCCTACTTTAGCCCGCCCCTCCGGAACTGGGGTTATGACGTGGGCTTGCTTTCTCAGTCGCCTGATTTGTTTACGCAAAGATTCACCACTCCTGCGACAAGGACTCAGCCTGCTGAATATTTCCGGGAAGTACCTCGCAATGATAATTGGGTAAAAACTCTCATGTGCGGAGTTGTAGCTCCCAATCAGCCGAATGGGGGTCAGATCGCGACTGCTCTGAGAAGTAACTGCCCCACTTAACCCTCTAACTTTCTGCCGCGCAATTACTGGAGTCCTACTTATGACTGAGCAAAACCAACACGAAAATTTATCCCAGCCGCGAGACGGTGGCTACACGATTATCGAGTCGTTGGTAGCGATGATTGTAGTTTCGGTGCTGATGATCGCGATCGCCCCTGTGATGGCCTTCTCAGTAGCGACTCGCGTACAAGCGCGGCGGATGGAACTCGCCACCCAGGTGGCTACAGCTTACATCAACGCTCTGAGAGTGGGGGCGATCAGACCTCCAACTAATCAACGACCTACGATCGGTTTTCCTGCCCGAGATACCTCTTTTGGTACTGCTCCTGCTCCTGCTCCTGCTTCTACAAACCCTCAGAGTAATTTGTACTGCGTTAACTTGGATGAAAACCCAGGTTGTACTGGCAGCAAGGAGTTTTTTGTTCAAGGTGTTTGGCGAAATCCCGCTAATACAACCAATGATCCGACAACAACAGGCTATGAGCTGACTGTGCGGGTTTACCGCGCGGATGGGTTTACCGGAGCTACGATGAAAACTGAACAGCAATCAGTTGCTAATTCCGGTCTTGGCAATCCTCAAGCGCCTTTGGTGGTAATGAAAACACAAATTCCCCCTACTACACAAGGAACTGCGTCCGCGCGTCAGGCATTATGTTCTCAACTTAACTCTCCCTCGAACCCTATAGGAGTTAACACCACTCTCTGCCGTTAATCAAAGCCGTGTTATCAAATCATAATCGCTCCCCCCATTTGACAAAGGAAAAAGTCAAAATGAAAACTTTACTCAGGTTGCTTCTAAAAAGTCAGCACCAACGAAACCGCTCAGGGCCAGTTCAAACAGAAAAGGGCATGACTCTGGTCGAGCTATTGGTCGGAGCGATTATGGCATTTTTAATCATCACCCCGATGCTGGGTTTTGTAGTTGATATGCTGAATACCGACAGGAGGGAACAAGTCAAGGCAAACACCGAGCAAGACATTCAGGCGGCGGTTGATTTCATTGCTCAAGATTTAAATCAAGCTATTTATATTTACGATAATGACACCATCAATAATGCCGCTACCGATGGAACTCCAGGTATCAGAAATCAACTGCCAAATCCGACTGGGGGAACTCCTATTCTCGTTTTCTGGAAACGGCAGCAGGTTAGAAATGCTGTCTCTGTTAATACTGATCCGGCTACTCGCGTACTGCCAATAAATTGTACTCCAGCTACTTGCAACGACACCTATGTACGGTCTTTAGTTGCTTACTATTTGGTTAGAGAAACCCTTCCTCCTAACTCTATTTGGTGTCAGCCGTCAGGAGTCAATTGCCCATCCCGCATAGAGCGCTATGAAATTAGAGAGGGCGTGCGAAATCCCGGCTCAACCACTCCTGCCACATTCTACTACAACAATGCCCAGGCTAATCAAAGTCAACAAGTAAGCCCAGCTTTTAACTCAAATTTTGACTTGAGCCAACCACGGCGGAATGTGACAACTACAGCGGGATTCGCAAATCCAAGTTTTACGGGGCAAAATCCTCAAGTGCTGGTCAATTACATAGACCACACTCAGAAGGTATTGTTAGGAAATGAATGTGTTACTGCTCTAGGCAATCCGACTGTTACATTACCAGGGGCAGCGGCACCAACCGCAGTCGGAGAAAACACTCTAAAAGTAACAGATCCAAATACAAATACAAATAGCTTCTACGCTTGTGTAGATACATCGAGAAACTTAGCCAGAGTTACTATCCGAGGAAACAGCCTGCGTCGTCTTCAAGATAGTAATGTTCCTTCCAGCGCCGACAATGCGGCATATTTCCCAACAGCAAGCGTGCAAGTACAAGGTCTAGGCGCGCAAGGAAACTAACTGATGCCTGAAACACATTTACGAATCGCCGGTCGCCGATAAACAATAGGATAGTACAATGAAAACCCCACCAATATTATTAAAACTTTTGCATAACTCTGCTGCCAAAGCCAGCCCTAAATTCAACAAAACTGCATCCAGCAAGGGCGATGGAGGATTCACACTTCTAGAAGTGCTGGTGATAGCGTTGATCGTAGGTATATTAAGCTCGATCGCCGCTCCAAGCTGGGTGGCATTCATCAACCGACAAAGAGTTCGCACCGTGAACGATCGCGTCCTCCAAACCTTGCGAACTGCACAAAGCGAAGCAAAGCGAACTAAGCGCGATGTCATAGTTATATTCAATCCTACTCCGGCTACTGACCCACCAACAGCTACAATTAACATAATAGATTCCACCCAAAACCCTCCGATACAAACTCCTCCCATACAAACAATGACGTTCGATGCTGGAGGCGAAATCAAACAAGGACAGGTTACACTTTCCACGAATGCACCGGCTGCAACCCCTGCCCACTCAATCACTTTTGACTACCAGGGTAATCGCGTAAATACAAATCAATTTGTAGTAACCGTTGCTCCTGCGGGCGGCGGTACACAGCAGTGCGCGATCGTGGAAACGATCATAGGAGGCATGAGAACTGATGAAGGAGCACCATGTAACTAACTGAGCGTCGATGATAGCTTTCAATAAATTTAATCTTAATCTCTAACAGCAATTCCGCATAAGTTCTGAATTGCTAAAATCTATTAACTTAATTTTTTTTTATATTTCAAATCCTATTAAAACAGTCAAAAAATGCAGCTAGAACTAAAACAAATAATCATCCAGCCAGGAAATCAACTATTACTCAAAAACATAACCAGGCCGATGTTTGAAACCCTACTAATATCATTTCCGGTAACACCGGAATGATTTTGACCGTTGACGGTTGACGGTTGACAGTGAACCGTCAACCGTCAACAGTGCACTCGAATTTACTATTCCGATGCTAACGAATTTGATATTATAACTGCTTAACTAACCAAGCGATCGCCCCTGCAACATCAGCAACCTGCTCAACATCCCCAATCGGCGGCCGCTGCACCATCACCACCGGAATTCCCAGTTCCCTAGCCGCCACAATTTTCGCATAAGTAGCACCGCCCCCGCTGTTTTTACTAACAATCGTATCAATCTGATATTCTAATAATAATTGACGCTCATCTTCCAAAGAAAAAGGCCCCCTTGCTAACAACAATTTACCATTAGGAATAGGAGAATTGAGTGCCGGAGGATCTATCGCCCGCATCAAAAACCAAATAGCATCCAAACCAGCAAAAGCAGCCAATTCCTGCCTACCAATCGTCAGAAACACCCGCTGAGACAGCCCTAATAAAGCCCTTGCAGCCTCCGAGTGGCCCGCAACATCAATCCAGCGATCGCCCTCCACCCTCTCCCAAGCAGGACGCACCAGCATCAAATACGGAACATTACACTCAGCAGCAGCAACAGCAGCATTAGCAGAAATCTGAGCCGCAAACGGATGAGTAGCATCGATTAAGAAGTCGATCGGGCGATCCTCTCCGTTGGCGTAGCCCCCGTAGGGGCGGGCTGCGCGATCGAGCAAAAACTCCGCCAGCCCAGCCGCCCCACCAAACCCTCCAATTCGCACCGTACCCGTTTTTGGGGTAAAAGGCTGTTGAGTGCGTCCTGCCAGCGAAGATACCACCTCTATTTCAGCAATTTGAGACGCTCTTACCGCCAGTTCAGCAGCATCCCCCGTCCCGCCCAAAATTAGCAACCGTTTTTTCACCAAATTAGTCCTAATAGCAATTTAATGTGAATTTGCACATATCTCGATCCCCCTAAATCCCCCTTAAGAAGGGGGACTTTGAGAAGAATCTTGTCCCCCCCTTATTAAGGGAGGCGCCAGGGTGATCGGATTCTATGCAACCTCATAAAAAATTGGTATAACTTATCCAAGCAACGCCCGCAATTTGGGTTAATAATATGTTTAGTAAAGTTTAAACTGCCAACAACGATGATTCGCTCACTTTTCACATTTTTTACAGTATTAATTGTAACCGGGTTAGTGTGGTTGGGAAATATCGCCCCCGTTGCCGCACAAGTACAACCAACAGATATCACCGATCCTCAACAGGAATTGGGAGAACTCGTTCAAAAAGCTTTTGAAGCTACAAATGAAGGCAAATTTCCCGCCGCTGAAACTTTTTGGACTCAAATCATTGACAAATTTCCCTCACAAGCGGCCGCTTGGAGCAACCGAGGCAACTCTAGAGTCAGCCAAAACAAACTACAATCAGCTATTACCGACTACGAAAGAGCGATCGAACTAGCACCCGACGCCCCCGATCCCTACCTCAACCGCGGCACCGCCTTAGAAGGTTTAGGACGCTGGGAAGAAGCGATCGCCGACTACAATCATGTACTAGAATTAGACTCCCAAGATCCAGCCGCCTACAACAACCGAGGCAACGCCGAAGCAGGTTTAGGAAAATGGGAACAAGCAATTGCCGACTACAGCAAAGCCTTTGAACTAGCCCCCGAATACGCATTTGCCCGCGCCAACCACGCCCTCGCACTTTATCAAAACGGGCAAACAAAAGAAGCAATTCGCAACATGAAAAACATCGTCCGCAGATACCCCCAATTTGCCGACATGAGAGCCGCCCTCAGCGCCTGTCTTTGGGAAGCCGGAAA
>NZ_JAUBQQ010000118.1:0-7496 GCF_036701335.1 Microcoleus sp. Pol12B5
ACTTTTGTTGCATCTGTGGAAAAAATCCTGAAAGAATTTGGAGAAAACTATGTAATTAATTTTGTCTAGCTACTTATGGTAATCGACCGGATACGATATCAGATATTCTCACGACGGGTGCAGGTTTTCTTGCAGAAGTCGGTTTACTCGTTACCAGGCAGAGCCTGGTAATGCAGATTCGGAGGCTCTGCTTGGTTAATCGTTGACTGGTTCCCAAGCAAATCGCCTGGGAAAGAGTTAATTAACTTTCAACCGTCGGACTTTTCAACCTACCATTTTCGCGCGCCGCTGACGGAGGAAAATCACCAAAAGCCCGATCGCACCTACCGCCAACAGCAGCCATTCTTCCGGTTCAGGAACCCCCGAAACATTGAGAGGATTATTCGGCTTACTCAACTGTTCCTTACCAGATTCTACCTCTCTGTCAAATCGATCGCTCTTAGCTTCCGCTGCTTTTAGCTGCTCCCTTTGCGCGTCATTAACTAACACAATCATCGAAGAATACGGCGTCACCACTTTGAAATTTTTAGCTACCGCGTGCATCGCATCCAGTTGCGTCAATTGATTTGCACTTTTCTGCTTGCTAAGTGCAGTTATCAACTGCCGCGCAGCTATCGGTTTAAAGCCTTCTTTTCCGGCATTTTTAGACTCTGCGACAGTCGCCGATTTTGCGGTTTTTTTCGACTGCGGGGTTTTGGCATAACTCCAACCATAGCCGTCAACAACGCTAACTGTAGATGGGCCCGAAGCTGCTGTCGTTGCTACTCGCTGCATCGCCTCTTTCATATCCGTAGCAACTCCGCCACCGCTATCTTGAATAAGCTTTAAAGTTGCGTCGTCGTAGCCGGGGGGCAAACCTCCCAAATGCACTGTCCATAGGGGTGCAGAGATGGAAAGTTTAGGTTTGCGATCGTCCGACAATTCGTAACTGTGGCGATCGCTCACCAAAAATACTGTATCGTAACTTTTATCGCCCCGCAACTGTGCAAACTGTTGCAGCATATCTTTGAGCTGGATCGTACCGTAAAATGTCACCTTTGCCGCATCGAAATTGCGTACATCTTCCACAAACTTAGGTGGCATTCCTGCAGCGCTGGCGACATACAAATCAACAGCATTTTTGTCGGCTGCATTAGCTTTCAACCATTCAAAAGTCTCTTTTACATCCTTATTTTCCGTCGCCATGCTGCGGGAAGTATCGATAATAACTGCAAATTTCTTGGCTTGCGGTAACGAGTAATTTGCATCAGCCAGCGGCTTAGCCGAAATGATATTTCCTCCCGGTAGAACCGCCTGCTGCACTGTTAGAGGCTGCTGTGCGACTGCGGGCAAAAAGCGTGGCAGCCAAGTTTCTCTTGCTTCTTTCCCGCTGTATTTTACCTCTTTTCCAGCGATCATGCGGCGAGTATTTTGGTTCCAAAAAATGTTGCGTTTTTCAGCCAAAACAGGCATAGCCCAACCCTGCGGCTGGCGCATGACTTTGTAAGTAAGCCACAGGTGCATTTCCTGTGGCCCGTCAGTTTGGGTGAATTCTCGTTTAGCCGGGATTGGAAAAGCCCGCAAGCGGTATTGTTTGGGGCCAATTTGTTCTAGCAAAGCCGGATCTACTCTTTCTCTCACCTGTTGATTGTAGACTTGTTGGGCTGCACCGCGAGGCGATACGGTAAATACAAAACGTTTGTTTAAATCCCCAGTATCTCCCAGCCAAACTCCTGTAACTGCGGCGCTTTCCGGCAGCGAAAAGTAGTAGAATACTTCTTGCAAGTTCGGCGTTTGATTTTTGTAGACTTCGTAGAGTTGAACGTCAGCACAGTCGCCGTTTTCTTTGACTGTCACTTCTTGCGACTGCAACCATACTTTTTCCTGATTGACATTCAGCAAACCTGCTTTTGCTTCTTCCCGGTTTGAGGTTGACTGTACCGCGTGTTTTACTGCTTCTGTGTCGCCTTTTTGCAGTTCCGTATCGAAGAATTCGCCGTAGAGTTTTTCGGCTTTTTCTACATCAGCACTAGAGCCTTGATACAAAAACGGCGACATTAAAAAATTATAGCTGTTCTGCACAGTTTGAGCCGCCCAGTCAGGTAAACTCAAACTATTTTTGTATATCTCATAAATGTGGTTATTTTCTCCCACAGTGCTGAGGTATCGGTAAGGGGACAAATAAGCGTTAACTAAGCCGGATCGAATCATATCAGACTTGGCTAATAAAGTTTGGCGAACCGTGTCATTTGCGGGGGGAGTCGCCAGCATTTTCAGTGCTGCAACTTGCGGCTGCTGCAGCAAAGCCGAGAAAATAGCCAGCCAAGCTGCTATGACTCCCAAACTTCCGATTAGCGCTTTATTTTTCCCGTATTGTGCAGCAAAACTCTGCCATATTTTCCGCCCGGAATGAATGTAGAGAAAGCCGTAAAGCGAAGGCATGACAACGAACAAGCTACAGGTTAAACCAAACAATATAAACGATAGCGGTATCCAAATTAAACCCCAGACCCACTCCCCGTATCTAAAGATATCCCAAAATGCTGATACCCATGTAAAATTGAAAAATTCAATGACTACAGTGAAGAATCCATAAAATGTAAACAATGCCACAGGTACAGCGTAATACATCAGCAATGTTGCCGCCCAAATGCCAACTACTAGCATTAAACTGTGACATCCTAATTGCAGCCACGCATTTCGTTTTTCTCGGATTAAGCTTAAAAAACGATGCTGTTTATTATAAGAAGTTTGAGAATTTGAGATATTTTGAACATTTTCTTTTTTACCCAGATAGCCGTACAGCATTTCCACTGAAAATGCTGCAATGCACAAAGCAATAGTAGCGATGATTTGATAACTAGCTGGGGTGAGTTCTCGCAGCAGGAACAAGCGGAGCAAACACAGCAAAAATAGCGGTGCTTCTACGCCGTAAAACCAACGCATTAGCTCTAGGGGTTGCTTGCTGAAACGCCTAGCTCCTATTACTGTACATACAGTGGGTACTGCGATCGTAGCTGCCATCGTCAAAGAAAACTCTAGGGGGATGGTGCCATCGATTGTCGCCATAATTAATGGCACTCCTATAATCGGCAAAATTCCCAAGTAAACAATCGATAAAAAAGTCAAATTCCACAGCCAAAAAATTGTTTTAAAAACTCCATCAAATACCTGTTTAATTTTCATTTATTTCTCCTTGTAAGCTTTGTTTAACGGTATCGTGTACATTACTAGCAAACTCTTTTACTTCATAATTTTCAGCTTGTAGCGAACTGTCAAATAAAATGGAAACTAACACCCACTTGTGATTTTTGTGGGTGAGGTCGCTGCCGATACGGGACAAGAAGTTATCTGTAGTTCGCTGTGCAGATTGCAGCCAGTATGCTGCTGAGAATTGGTTGTTTTTGAGAGACAGCCATCGGGCTGTTACTGAAGGAGTTAATTGTTTTTTTTCTATGCGGTTGACGGGAATTCCGCTCGCTACAAAACACAACTCGGGGGCGTGATAAGTTTGCCAGGATGTGCTCGCTACTGTGAGCATGGAACCGCGCAAGTTGCCGGCGACAAATCTGATTTTTTGTGTTTGCGTGTCTGGATAGTTGCCAAAGAATTTCTGTTCGCTAGGATTCAGGGGAATCGACTCTGATTTAATGTATTCAGGTAATCTTAAAGGTGCGATCGCCATTTTTGACGTTTCTACATGAGACAGTTGAGCCATGACTGCCAAAACTGTGACTGCGGCAATTATTCCGGGTTTGGCTAAAGGGTGATTCTGTAGTATTTCTGAGTTGGATTTTGCAGAAATACCGCTGCTTTTTTTTGGCTGAAATTTCGGTACTCGTTGCAGCATTAACCAGGTCACAAAAGAAGCACATACTAAACCGACAATTCCCAGAGGAACGTGAATAATTTCTGCTATGTTTGGCTGTTTAAAAACTTCTGAAACCAGGACTAACGCGGCAACCCGCGCAGCGTTAGCAGACACTAACATTAAGAGATTAGCAGCGGCGACTGTTACCCACCTTAAACTTAATTTACGCCCTTCCAGCCAGGTAGCAGCTAGCAAAAATAGCGTCCCGACTAAGAGGGTTTTAATGCCGCTACAAGGCACGTCAACGTGAGCGATGCCGTTTTCCAAAACGATAATATCGTAAGAAGAAATAGCCCCAATGTGCAGCATTGAGAGCAACTGTTCTACTACCTGAGCAGTAAGAACTCGCGCCGGCAAACCTAAGCCGCTATTCAACTGACTATTAAATGGTAAAATACAAGCCAGCAAGCCCGCAACTGGCAAGTTTTTTTGCCAAAAGTTCTGCTCCACCAATAAGCCGCACAGCCCGTAAGTTCCGAGGATAAATAGCAGGACAGTAATTTGTTTGATATCAATTATGTACTGAAGGGCGATCGAGCAAATACCCGCACCCAACATCAACAGCAGCGGATATCGCCTCAAAACGAAATTGGGTGAAAATCCCAGCGGGCGAGCCTCTTCGTGGGCTGCGCTAATGCAGTTCCCGCTCGATCGCACTACTAATGCTACAATCAGAAAGCCAATTACTATTTTATATAGTGTGGGTATCTCAACAAACGAGGATAACAGCCACTTAACAGCCGAGATATTGGCCCAAAACCAAGCAAGCGCCAGCAAAAAAGGAGCCAGCCAAACCAAATTAACCGCAGGATGAGGAGTAACAGAATCTGGAATTGCAGAATCAGTGATATTGGTGCGCTGCATGATACCGCTTGACATTCACGTTGGTGACATCTTAGCTCAGCCAAATTGGTAATGTCCAGACCGATTATTTAAGTTTTGTCAAGCTTCGATTTTCTCTACAGAGAAGCTAGCGTTATAATAATTAATTTTAGCGGAGGTAAAAATGAGCGAAAAAAGCCCAGGATACAAAATTGTTAGCGATAACCGACAAGCACGCCATCTCTATGAAATTATAGAGACATACCAAGTGGGAATCGAATTGAAGGGAACCGAAGTCAAATCAATTCGGGAAGGAAAAGCCAATTTGCGGGACGGATATGGTTTAGTTCGGAACGGAGAACTGTGGCTAATTAACGTTCACATTTCGCCTTGGAGAAGTGCTAGTAACTATTTTAATCACGAACCCCGCCGCACCCGTAAATTGCTGATGCACAAGCAGGAAATTCGCAAATTAATCGGCAAAGTGGAAGAAAAAGGCTTGACTTTAGTGCCATTAAAAATGTATTTGAAAGGCGGCTGGGTAAAACTTGATATCGGTTTGGGTAAAGGGAAAAAGCTGTACGACAAGCGCGAAGATTTGAAGAAACGCGAAGACAAGCGGGATATGGAAAGAGCGATGAAGCAATTTTAGTCAGAGTCATTAATCATTAAACATCTCCGAAAAAGAAACTAAAACATTTGCTACTAGAAGGTTGAAAGTTAATTTATAGAGATGTTTATTAGTCAGGAGTCATTAGTGATTCATGATTGGTGATTGCTGATTAATGATGGGCTATTTTAAATCTAGTTCGGTTAATTACTCATCATAATATTTTTCAAAATCCTCAAGGGAGGATTTTGAGGAATTCCATCGTCACTACAAACTTAATTAGAGTTATTTTACCGGAGTCCATCTTACAGCAGATTCTATGTTGAGGAACTAAACCCCAGCTCGTTCCATCCCGGTAGGGCAACGGCCCAGGGTAAGTCCCTACACTTCATAAACCTGGAATACGCTGTATCTCCTCATACAGTCGCATACTGTCGATCGACTGACCGCCGACTAAGTATTATTACTTAAGTGAGGGGAAGAGTTCTACCTTCTTCCTGCTTCCCGCTTCTTTTTCCTGAAAATATCCGGATGGCTTGTGGAGTCTCATGAATGATCAACCTATGCTCGAATACCTCTGGCTAGTGGGAGCATTACCCAAGCATTCGGCTGTGGACTGACAAACTCTTATGAGAAATAGGCTCTAACCTGAGTCATTTCTTAAGATTATGATGCCATTAGGGTGGCAATTAAATCTGGTAAACAAAATATCGCCCAACTCTCAAGTTAAAAATGCTAAAAATGATACCATTAGCTAACATTTTCAATGCTATGAAAGAGCCAGCGAAAAAGCATCAAAACTCCAAGTGGGGAGCCTTCTTGCTGATGCTAGCAGTAGGCTTTGGCGGCTGGCAAATTGGGTTGCCGGAACTGGCATCTTTTTTTAATAATAGGGCTTTTGAAAACTACAAAGCCAATCGATTCGCTGATACTCAAGAAGCATATGAGTTAGCGCTCTGGGTAGATCCAAAAAGCCGAACAGCTCTTTACAATTTAGGATGGCTTTGCGAAGAGGTGCAAGATTTACAGTGCGCCAGAGCAAAATATCTGCAAGCTGCCAAACTCGGTCTGCCTGCTGCTTACAGCAACCTGGCTAGGTTATATATAGTTGATCAAAAAAACTATCCGGCTGCGGTTCACTTCCTGTGGCAAGGTTTGAAATTAGCTGAGGACGATCGAGTAAAATATTCTTTACTCAAAAACTTGGGATGGGCTCGCCTGGAACAGGGTCGATATTCAGAGGCATTGCAGCATCTGGATGAAGCGATTAAACTTGATAGTGAAGGACCAGCAACTTACTGCTTAAAAGCGCAAGTCCTAGAAAAGATGAAAAATACTAAGGAAGCGCTACCGCAGTGGAAAATTTGTCTAAAGTATGCGGATTCTCAAGAATTCGATGAGGATATATGGATAGGGATGGCACGTCAACGATTAAACGAGGAAAAAAGAAATAAATGAAACGCACAGTTTTGCTTTCATCAACCCTACTGGCAATTATAACGGTCCTGGAGCTAAGTCAAGCCTCAAAAGCAGTGCCAACTCCTGCGACTGTTAAACCTGCCCTTAATCAATCAGTGGAAATGCTGTTCAGCTCGAATCCGTCGATGCGACAGTGCAGAGATAGAAATGGTGGAAAATATGCGTGTCCGAGATTCATCATGACTCCGGAGAGCGAAGAATAAGAGTTATTTTCAATAAATTTTGTAGAGTGTACCATCACCACTTTACACAAACAGGTATGTAGTATGTAGTAGTAGTATGCAGGGTGCGCACTGCGCACCTTACTATAGATCATTGCTGTGTCCTTACAGCCACGATGTAGCGATCACTTCGATATCCGCTGCTGATTTGTCCAATTTACTTGTCCCACCTTCTGAGCCGCTTTTTTCGCTGCTTCGCCGGAAATAATATCATCGGCTTCAACTTGCTTCAAACCTCGGTCAACTTTGTCAAGGAAGTAAAGCCTATTCATAACTTCCTCAAAAGTAATCTCTGGTGGGATTTTCTCTACGACCTTTAAGACTCTATATTTTACTGTAAGTAGTCGGACAGAATTAATTACACAAAATAGAATCGGAAATTCTCTTCCTGTGAGCCTTGCAAAATTATATCTGTGTAAATATTTCTGTTAATGTACTTATAGCCTTTCTCAGAAAGATGAGGTACAATAACAGCAGTGTGTAAACCAGTTAAAAATATTTGATGATGTAACTT
>NZ_JAUBQQ010000163.1:0-1446 GCF_036701335.1 Microcoleus sp. Pol12B5
CCCCATCTTTTTTTACCTCACGTTGGGCAAATCCGCCACTGGTGGGGCTTTTGACGGGGTTGTCACCCCGTCAGAGCATTTAGTTGAGACAGTAGCCCCAGAAATTAGCAGTTTTTTTTTAACTCAGCAGGAGGAACGGCTTCGGGGAGAAAAAGAACCATAAAAAGTTGCGTAGGAGAAATAACTCTATCGAGTAAACAAGCAAAAAAGCTGGGAGTAAATAAGGGAAGTCGTTTGAGCCCTCACTTGGAAAAATGTTGTTTATTATTAGTGGGAAATGAATCATTTGCCAATGCGGAGAGAGACTTAAAAATGTTAACAGGAATTTATGTACCCCACAGTACACAACATCGGCTATTAGAGCGTTACAAATTGCCTGAGCCTGAAACTACCGAGAAAGTAGAAGCATTGAGTATAGACGGAGGAAACGTCAGACTGAGAACTCCTTTAGGAGAAGAAAGTATCTGGAGAAATTATAAGGCAGTTAAGGTACATGGTCAAGTAGGGGCAGCTTTTTTCCAAAATAATCCAGATTTAGTGGCATGGGTAAATAGCCAACATCAAAGTGAATCGATAACCTGCTTGGGAGATGGTCATGATGGGGTGTGGAATCTGTTTAAGCAAATTGGGACTATTGAGCAAAGAAGAGAGGTACTGGATTGGTATCATTTGATAGAAAATCTACATAGAGTAGGAGGTTCGCTCAAACGACTGAGGAGAGCGCAGAAACAACTGTGGCAAGGGTCAACAGTAGAAGCTATAGCCGAGTTTGTAGGAGTTATGAGTAAAGAAAGTGAAAAGTTCCAGAAATATCTGCGAAAACATCAGTCAAGAATCCCAGATTACCAGAATTATCAACAGCAGGGTATTGACATTGGTTCAGGAGCTGTAGAGTCTTTAATTAAACAGATTGGAGCAAGAATTAAGATTGTAGGTGCACAGTGGAACGAAAAAAATGTGCCTCAAATTTTAAGACTCAGGTGTGCATATTTAAATAACCACATTAAACTCAGTATTTCTGCTTAGTTAAAAAGCGGGATGCTCCCCCCGACTATAACTTAATTGAATTAGTATGGCATTCGGCAAAAGAATATATTGGCAATCGACTTTTTACATCTATTGAAGAGCTAGAGTATTTATTGCACCGCCGCACCGCCGCACCGCCGGGAGCATCTCAGTTGTGGAATAAGTAGAATTACTTAGGCAAAAGCCAGATTAAGATAAGAGCAGCGATGCTTGAGAACTTGAGAAATATTGTTGCGGTTCCATTGAGCGCCGGATATTTTAATTCTACGCCCAATCTGCTTAATGGTCGATTCGACCGCACCGCTGCCAATTGTAATTCCTTGAGATTGAAAGGAATGATAGTAAAGTTTTTAACTTTCTGAGCATCCCAATCTGCAAAAGTAGCGATAGCTTCCTTAGTTCTGCCATACCATAGGCTAG